>JANPDX010000512.1:0-6085 GCA_031431695.1 Dehalococcoidia bacterium | reverse complement strand
GTTGATCCCCGCCGCCGCCAGCGTGGCTTCGAACGCAGCGATCGCTACTTCGATCTGGCCGTCATCCGGGACCTTCGTGGTCAGTGCCTGGAGGGCGATGTTTGGCACGAACATTGCATGCACGAACGCGTTGCCGCCGTAGCGCGCCCCAATCCGCAGGATCTCGTAGCTAATCCCTGCCACCAGCGGCATGAACACGATGCGCGATGCTGTCCGCACGAGTATCCCCTTGTCCACCGCCAGGTCGAAGGCGAAGAACGTAATCAGGGCCACGAACACCACCACCAGCAGGAAGCTTGTCCCGCAGCGGGTATGCTCCTTCGGGTACGGGCGAATCTCCGCCACGGTCAGTGGCTTGTTCGCTTCGTACGCGTGAATCGTCATGTGTTCCGCGCCGTGGTACTGAAAGACGCGCCGAATGTCCGGCATCAGCCCTATTAGCCAAATGTATCCGACGAACAGCACCAGCCGGATCACGCCCTCCACGAGCACAATCCAGAATCGGTGGACATCGAAGGCCTCGAGCAGGTTCGCGAGGAGGATCGGCCCGGCGAAGAAGATGCCCACGACGAACAGCAGCGCCAGCGCCATCGTGCCGATGAACACCTTCTCCGGGAACTCGGCAGGCTCGCCGTCTTTGGTGTCTTCTTCGAACGCAATGCGCGACGAGTAGTTCAGGGCCCGCATCCCGAGGGCCATCGTTTCCCACAAAACGACCACGCCGCGGACAAGCGCCAGCCGCCGCAGGCGTCCGGTGTAGATCCCGCCCAGCTTCTCGGAGTGCGTGACGATGTGGCCCTTGGGGTGCCGCACCGCGACAGCCATATGCTCCGGGCCGCGGATCATCACGCCTTCGATGACCGCCTGCCCGCCGTAATACACATTCGCGGGCGCTGCCGGTGGATTCTCTGCCGCCATGAAACCGCCTTGCTATTACTCCCTTCTCCCGCAGTCCTTCCAGGGAAGGAGGAGAGGGGTCGGGGGTGAGGGTCGATCGTTCCGTCGAGGCGATTCTCAGGCCTGTAGGTCATCCGTGCGAAAGCAGAAAGGGCCGCTCGGGGCGACCCTTTCCGAGGCTTGCTGAATGGTCCCGCCTAGAGGGTCCGGCCGAACCGGCGATTGAACCGCTCAACGCGGCCTGCCGTGTCGATGATTCGCTGCTCGCCCGTGAAGAACGGATGGCAAAGGTTGCAAACATCCAGGTGCATTGCCGTCTTGGTCGAGCGGGTCAGAATTTCGTTCCCGCAGGTACACTTGATGGTTGCTTCCTGGTAATTCGGATGAAGTCCGGGCTTCATGGTTTTGTTACTCCTGGGCCGCGACTGCGGCCGAATAGACACTGATCTTCTTGCGCCTGCCCTTGGCATAGGGCTCGAACTTCACCTGACCGTCGATCAGCGAGTAAATGGTGTAATCGCGCCCGAGGCCGACGTTCAGGCCGGGGTGGAATCGCGTCCCGCGCTGCCGGAGGATAATCGAGCCCGGCTTCACCACTTCACCATCGAAGTGCTTCACGCCCAGCCGCTGGCTATTGCTGTCGCGCCCGTTCTTGGAACTCGAAACGCCCTTCTTGTGAGCCATCTCGCCTTAACCCTTCGAAATCGACTCGACGATGAGTCGAGTCACATGCTGGCGGTGCCCAAACTTGCGTCGGTAGCGCACCTTGTTCTTGTACTTCATGAACACGAGCTTGGGCGCTCGCCCGTGCTGCGTGATTCGTGCCTTAACTGTCGCTCCGGCTACGAGGGGCGTCCCGACCGTCAGGTTGGCGCCGTCAAGCACCATCATGACTTCGAGATCCACCGTATCACCGGGTTCGCCAGCCAGACGGTTGATTTCAAATTCCTGCCCCTCAACGAGGCGCAGTTGGCGCCCGTCGGCGCGCACTATCGCTTCCATGTACAACTCCCGGGTTTCCGTGGACGGTCTTCCTAGTCTGCGGTGCCTTCTCAATTTGGTCAACGCGCGGGTTTCGCCGATGAATCGTGGTGCGAAGTCCTGCCTTCCGGCTAAGTCACGTCAGTCCGGCTTTGGTTTCCGCCTTCCCAGGCGAGCCCACCGGCTGGCTTCGGCTCGAATGCCGGCCGGGGCGGCGCGGTCTCCGTAGGTGTGGCCGCCGGAGGATCGTTCTTTTGTTCGAGGTCGGCAGGCGGCCACGGTTCGTTCGGGTCGCTATTCAGCAGGCGCTTCAGCGTCTCCCCTTCGAGCGTTTCCACTTCCATCAGGACGGTGACCAGCTTTTCCAGCATGGGCCGCTTGTCGCGAAGGAGTTGCCGGGCACGTTCCTGGGCCTGTTCGATGAAGCGCCGCACTTCGTCGTCGATCTCTTCGGCGATTTTTTCGCTGTAGTTCCGCGTTTCAGAAATTTCCCGGCCAAGGAATATCATCTCCTCCGACTTACCGAACGTGCGCGGCCCGAGGCGGTCGCTCATGCCCCAGCGGGTCACCATCGCCCGGGCGATTCGCGTGACCTGTTCGATGTCGTTCGATGGCCCCGTCGAGGCTTCACCGTAGATAAGCTCTTCAGCGGCATGCCCGCCAAGTGCGCTCACGAGCTGGTCCTTGAACATGCTCGGCGTCCGGTAGTGGGTCTCTTCGTCCGGGAGGAAACGGGTGTAGCCGCCCGCCATCCCGCGCGAGACAATAGTCACCTTGTGTGGCGGATCGTGGTGTTCGAGGAAGAACGCACAGACCGTATGCCCACCCTCGTGGTAGGCCGTAAGCTTTTTCTCGAACTGCGACATCACCCGGCTCTTGCGTTCCGGGCCGGCAATCACGCGATCGATTGCTTCCTCGAACTCGCTCATCGTGATGATTTTCTTGTTCCGGCGGGCGGCAAGGATGGCCGCTTCGTTAACGAGGTTCGCGAGGTCGGCCCCGCTGAATCCGGGAGTCGATTTGGCCAGGGTCTGGACCATCACGTCGTCGGCGATGGGCTTCCCCTTTGAATGGACCCCGAGGATTGCTTCACGGCCCCTCACATCGGGGGCATCGAGGATGACTTTGCGGTCAAAGCGGCCGGGGCGCAAAAGGGCGGGGTCGAGGATGTCGGGGCGGTTCGTCGCGGCAATCACAATCACGTTCGTGCCGGTATCGAATCCGTCCATTTCCACGAGGATCTGGTTCAGGGTCTGCTCACGTTCGTCATGGCTTCCGCCGAGGCCGGCGCCGCGCTGCCGCCCGACCGCATCGATTTCGTCAACAAACACAATGCAGGGAGCATTCTTTTTCGCCTGTTCGAAGAGGTCGCGTACGCGGCTTGCGCCGACACCGACGAACATTTCGACGAATTCCGAACCCGAGATGCTGAAGAACGGTACGCCCGCCTCCCCCGCGACAGCGCGCGAAAGCAAGGTCTTACCGGTTCCCGGAGGGCCCACGAGTAGCACGCCCTTCGGGATCTTGGCACCCAGCGCTGCGAACTTTTCGGGATACTTCAGGAACTCCACGACTTCCGCGAGCTCTTCCTTCGCTTCATCAACGCCAGCCACATCGGCGAAGGTCACGGTGACTTTGTTGCCGGTGAACAGCCGCGCCCGGCTCTTGCCGAAGCTCATCGCCTGGGAATTCGAACCCTGTGCCTGGCGCATGATCAGCAGCAAGAACAGTCCGAACAGCAGGAACGGGAGCACGTTCAGCAGGAGCCCGAGCCAGGGGCCGAAGCCGGAAGAGTCCTTGTAGGCCAGGTCAACCGAACTCTTAACGTCGGCCGAGCGGCTGAGGGTAATTCCCTTATCGGTCAGCACCTGTTCGACATCCGTGTTCGGGCCAATTTTGGCGGTCTTCACGTCGGGCTTGCCGGTGGTGGTTTGCTTGGTGTAGGTCACCGTCAAATTGCGGCCGTCAACCTCAATCTTCTGGATCTCGCCTTTTTTGGCTTCTTCGAGCACCTGGCCGAAGTCGACCTTCGGATGATCTGGGCCGCTATTGAAGAAGGCGAAGACGATGGCAATTACTGCCACAAGGATGAGCAAATAGATAAAACTGTTACGAAGCCAACGGGAATACAAAATTACGCACTCCGGGGTCGCGGTCGAGGACGCGCGGCTAGTGGGTTCGAGTATAGCAGACCGATCCAGCCCACCTTCGACCGAGTGGTAAGCGGGCCTTCACTGGGCATCCGTTCCCATTCGAAAACGGATGCCTCCTCAGTAGTAACGCACGCTGGTCGTCCGCGCCGCAGGGTATCGCCCCGATTTCTCGTCGATCTTCCCCGACTCAAGGCCGCTGCCTTCGCTCGTCGCCCGACGAAGGCTTCCCGCGTAGGCTTGGTAGGCACATACCCATAGGAGTCTTCATGAAGCTCGCCTTTATTGGTGGAACAGGCCCCGAAGGCATCGGCCTCGCGATGCGCTTCGCCAAAGCTGGTCACGTAGTCGCTATCGGTTCGCGTTCAGCCGAACGCGGCGAAGAAGGCGCGGCCAGCGTCCGCGCGGCAGTCCCGGGGGCCATTGCATCCGGTGGCGATAACGCATCGGTCATCCCCGATGCCGATGTCGTCTTCTTGACTTTCCCCTACAGCGGCCAGCAGGCCACCCTCGAAGCGCTCGCCAGTGGCCTCGAAGGCAAACTCGTCTGCAACGTCGTCGCCCCGCTCGAATTCCAGCAGGGCGTTGGCGCGGTCGCCGTCAGCGTTCCCGGCAACAGCGCCCTCCAGGAGGCCATGGCCCAGCTCCCCAACAGTCGCGTCGTCTCGGCCTTCCAGAACATGAGCGCCGAAGAACTCCAGCATCTCGACCACCCGATCGAAGCCGACGTGCTCGTTTGTGGCCGCGACGCCGAAGCCAAACAAGTTGTTATCAGCCTGGCCAACGACATTGCCGGTGTTTGCGGCATCGATGCGGGCGGCCCTTCGCAGTCGCGTTACGTCGAAATGCTCACTTCGCTCCTTATTAACCTCAACCGCAAACACAAGACCCAGTCTTCCGTCCGTATCGTCGGCCTCCCGGCTGCCACGCGACAACGGGAAGACGAACGCACTCGGCATAGTGTCGACTAACGACTAACGACTAGCGGCTAACCACAAAGGACGAACGACCCACATGGCAGGACTCTCCATCTTCGGCATCCAAGGCCTCCCCGAAATCACCCCGGGCACGGACCTCGCGGCTTCCATCCACGATGCCGCGCGTGAATCGGGCACCCCGCTCGAATCCGGCGACATCCTCGTCATCACCTCGAAGATCGTTTCGAAGGCCGAAAACCGAATAGTCATGCTCGAAGACGTCGAGGTCTCGCCCTTCGCCCGCCAGTACGCCGAACGTTGGGACAAGGACCCGGCGGTCATGGAGCTCGTACTGCGTGAGTCGAAACGGGTGGTCCGCCAGATCGGTCCCATCTTTATTACTGAGACGCGCCATGGTTTCATCTGCGCAAATGCCGGCATCGACCAGTCCAGTTCCGGCGGACACGGTCGAGCGCTCCTGCTCCCGATCGATCCCGATGCCTCGTGTGCCCTGGTTCGTGCCTCGCTCAAATCGCGCGGCCTCGATGTTGCGGTCATCATGTCCGACACCTTCGGGCGCCCCTGGCGCGAAGCCCAGACAGATATCGCCATCGGCATCGCCGGCATGCAGCCGGTCACCAGCTACATCGGTCAGGTCGATCCCCACGGCCACGAGTTTCGCGTCCAAGCGCTCTGCACCGCCGATGAAGTCGCTGGCGCCGCCGAACTGGTAAAGGGCAACCTCTCTCGCGTACCCGCGGCCGTCGTCCGCGGCCTCCCCTGGGAACCAGACGAAACCGCCACCATGCAGTCGATCATCCGCGACAGCGAACGCGACGTGTTCCGCTAAGCGAACGGGCGTCCGAGGCGCGACGCCTAACGCCTACCACCTATCTCCTACGTTGGTGCTGGCCGTCGCCGGGCCTAAGCGGGGGCAGAGCCCCGCGACTCCTGCGGGTGTACGGGGCCTGACAAGGTGCGGTGTGATGCGTGAGTGGGTTCGCCCTCCTTAACAGTCGGGCCTTGGCGAATGCGTGGCGGTGTAGTGAGGGCTAGGTTCTGGAGGCAGTGTGTTGCCGCTCCCTGACGCGCGGGGTTCTGGGACGTGGGGTTAGGGAGCGCGCTCTAGATCCGTGGTCT
>JANPDX010000511.1:0-1921 GCA_031431695.1 Dehalococcoidia bacterium | reverse complement strand
TTCGCCAGGCTGGCAAACGTGAACAGGACTATCGAAATGGTGGCGACCACGATTGCGGGCCAGCGCGGCGCGAGCATCCGGATCGCCCCCGCCATGCCGTTCACGCGGGGCGCGCGGTCGGGCAATTCGGTAACGTCGTCGCTCACGAAGCCACCGCCTCTACCTGCCCCAGCACCTCGCGGTAGCGGTCCGACGTACCCATCAACTCGGCATGCGTCCCGGTGGCGGAAACGCGGCCCTCGTCCACAAGCACTACCTGGTCCGCCAGCGAAATCGTCGAAAGCCGGTGCGAGATAATCACCGTCGTCCGGCCCTGCATTACTTCTCGCAGAGCCGACCGGATCTCCTCTTCCATGCGTGCGTCCACGCTCGATGTCGCGTCATCGAGGATGAGGATGCGCGGCTCCAGCAGGATCGCCCGGGCAATCGCTATCCGCTGACGTTGCCCTCCCGAAAGCGAAAAGCCCTGCTCTCCGACGACGGTGTCGTAGCCCTCCGCCAGCTCCGTGATGAACTCGTGGGCATGGGCGAGTTTCGCCGCGCTCTCGATCTGCTCGTCGCTCGCGTCAATGCGTCCGTAAGCGATGTTGTTTCGGACGCTATCCGAAAACAGGAAGGTGTCTTCGAAGACAATGCCGATGCTCCGGCGCAGCTCTTTCAGGCGCAGGTCACGGATGTCCGTGCCATCGATGCGGACTTGGCCGCGTTCGGGTTCGTAGAACCGGGGCAGCAACCGCGCCACCGTCGACTTCCCGCTGCCCGTCGCGCCCACCAGCGCGACCGAAGCACCCGCGGGGACGGTCAACGTGAACTCTTCAAGTACCGGCCGGTTGTCCTGGTAGGCGAAGGTCACATCGCTGAAGGTGATCTCGCCGCCACCCGGGGGCATGTGCCTGGCGTGCGGCTTCTCCTTGATCGTCGGCTCTTCCTTCAGCACATTCCAAACGCGCGCGCCAGAAACGAGCGCCCGCTGCCCTCCCGCGATCATTTCGCCGAGGCTTTGTACCGGCCAAACAAGCATGTTCAGGAATTGCAGCGACGCGATCAGTTCGCCTGTGCTCATGTGGCCGTTCAACGCCAGCCATCCGCCGTAGCCGAGGACCGCCAGTTGGCCCACGCCCGGGAGGAAGTAGAACAGCGGGCCGTAGACCGTGCGCAGGCGGACCACTTCCATGGAGTCCGTGTAGACCTCGTCCGCGACCGTCCGCAGGCGCTGGACTTCGTGCTCGCCGCGCCCGAAGGCTCGCACCAGCCGGGCTCCCGCGATATTCTCTTCGACCACGCTCGCCACGCCCGCAAGCCCCATCTGGATGCGCTCTGTCCCCGGTTCCAGGCGATTGAAAAACCGCACACTCAGCCACAGCACGACCGGGTAGACAGCCATCGCGAGGAACGCAAGGGCAACGCTCGTCCGCAAGAGCAGGAAGAACGACCCGACGGCCATCAGCAGGTATGCCGAGTTAATCGGAATGTTGACGAGGAAGCCTTGAACTTCATGCAGGTCGGCGCTGCCGCGTGACATCAGTTGTCCGGTCGCCGTGCGGTCGTGATAGTCGAACGAGAGCCGGTTCACCCGGTCGTAGAGTTCCATGCGCAGGTTGGCTTCGATGCGGTAGCTGGTGCGCATGGCCCAATACCGCCGCAAACCGGCGAAAGTCGCCTGGAACGCCGCGACCACGATCAACAGGACTACCAGCCGTATCAGTAGCCCATGGTCTTCCTTGACAATGGCCTTGTCGATTGCGAGCCCGGTGATGATGGGCACGACAAGCCGCAGCAGGCCCCAGCTGAGGCCTGCCGTGAAGGCGATTGCAAGCGAAACCCATTGAGCCCTGAGCTGGCGCAGGATGAGATCCCTGCCGGCACGCAGGTCTAAGTGCTCGTCAGACAACGGAGGCCCTCCTGGAAGGCAGGCGGGACC
>JANPDX010000510.1:0-1598 GCA_031431695.1 Dehalococcoidia bacterium | reverse complement strand
TCCGCGAAGACCGCCGCCGCCTCCGATATGAAGGCGAGCGGATAGTAGGCAGCTGTCCCCGCGGCGGCGCCGAGACTTTCCGAGGCAAGACCGAGGACGGAGGTCAAGAGGCTCGCCCAGAACGCAAGGGCGAAGACTGGCTCAACAACCACGTTCGCGATCGGGGAGATAAGCGAGATGCGGCCGAAGGTGACCCACATGATCGGCATCGTCGCGATTGTCGCGGCAAGCGTGAGAGCGGCAGCCTGGCACATCCAGACGGGTATCGGAACATAACGCCATCCCGCGGTCAGATGGCGCAGGCGCGCCTCAAAGTGCGGGAAGAGCGTGATGATCCCGGCAGTTGCGGTCGCACTCAGCAGAAAGCCGGAGTCCGTCGCGAGCGTGGGAGAGACCACCGTCATAGCGATGATGGCGGCGAAGAGTGCCGGCAAGCCGCTCTGTGGTCGGCCAACCACCGACCCGAAGAGAAAAATCCCCGCCATCAGCCCGGCGCGAAGGACGCTCGGTGCGAAGCCCGCCGCTCCGAGATATCCGGCTATGGCAATTCCTGCCGGAATCCAAGCCCACCGCCGTCCTACCGTCGGCACCGCCAGGATATACACAAATGCGGCGACAATCGTCACGTTCGAGCCGGATACCGCGACGAGGTGCCGTAGACCGGCCCGATTGAACTGCTCTTTATCCGCGCTCGACAGGCCGTCGTCCCGGCCGAAGGCGATGCCGGAAGCGAGTGAGCTGGCCGGTTCGGGGAGACTTCGTTGAAGCGACCTGTCCAATCCCAGCCGCTGTCGCGTGAGCCAGCGACCAAGCGAAGCGTCTCCCGCACCCGTGGAAACCACATGTGGCCGGAACAGCGTCGCCGAAATGCCGCCGCGGGCGAGGTAAGCGCGATAGTCGAAGCCTTCGAACCGCGGTGGGAGGTCGATTCGGCCCTCCAGGGTTAGCCTGTCGCCGGGCAGCAACTCATCGTATTGGTTCAGTTACGCGATCACTCGTCCGCCGGAATATGAATCGCCGGAGGTACTTGATAGCGATTCGACCCGTACGACATAACCGCTGGTGATGTCACCGCGATTGGGTTCGGATTCGACGGTTCCAATGAGTCGAACTTCTTGACCAACCAGTCCGATCCAGGGTGGAACGTCCGTGCCGCTCCCGCGTTCGAGACGCCAACCACTCACGATGGCTGCGAGGGTCAGACCGACTGCAAGCATGTGGCGGCCTCTTATCGGGCCTGCGGCGATGAGGGCTGGCGTGCTGGCAGCCAGCCATGCAGCTCCCATCCACCACGGGGCGTCCCACACCGCCACGGGAACCATCCCAACTACCCAGCCAAGCCCTATCGCGATGAGTCTCACGGGCGCGGACAGTACCAGTTGCTGGCGAGTAGGGAAAAGGGAAGGGCTCCCGATTTCGGGAGCCCTTCTGTACATTCCGCGTTCAGGTCTCGATCAGGCGCGAATCTTCGCGAGAACTCCCTGGAGGTCGATGTACGAGTCCGCGGCGTTGCGAAGGTTTGCTGCTGTGCTGGTTCCGACAGCGGCGACTTCAACGCGGATGCCCTTCGCCTGAACAACCTCTACCAGGCGTTGGAA
>JANPDX010000509.1:0-3488 GCA_031431695.1 Dehalococcoidia bacterium | reverse complement strand
GCAGGGCCGGATAGCCGCTCGCGTTGTTGAGCTCCGTGTCCCTCGCCTTGAAGGCCTCCTCTCGAAGCGTCGTCGAGACTGCCACCATCGGGACGCTGAGCCCGCGGCCACGCAGGAGAGACTCGTTTACTTCGAGGATGCGTTCGGTTTCGCCATACAGGTCGGACTTCGTCACCACCAGTATCACCGCCGTCGCGGCCGCCACTGCCCGGGCCAGGAACGTTACTTCCGCGCTCGAAAGCGGCCCCGAAGCGTCGGTCACGAACAGCGCTCCGTCGGCCGTACGCAGGGCAGCGAGCGTGAGGTCGTCGTAACCGTCTCGGAGGCTGCCAAAGCCCGGTGTGTCGACAAGCACCAGGCCATGTTCGAGAAAGCGGTTCGGGAGCTCGATCTCCAGCGACTCGATCCCCGCGCGGGATGCGGGCGCCCCTCGCTCTGAACCGACCTCCAACAGCTCGTCGAACGGCAGGTCTTCGACCGTGACTTCGTCGCCTTTCCGTCGCCGTACCCGAAGCGTGCGCACAGGCCCGAATCGCACGATCGCCGGCACGGCCGTCGCGAGGTCGTCGTCAACTGTTAGGACTACCTCGCCGAGCAGCCCGTTGATGAGCGAGCTCTTCCCTTGCTTGAACTCGCCCAACACGGCCACCAGTACGTCCTGGCGGCTCAGGCGGGCGCTTGCCGATACCACCAGGTCGGTGATGATGTGCCGGTCGCTATCGCGCGCGAGTTTGAGTGCGGCCCCCACGATCTCGGGCAGCAGCGGAGTTTCGGGCGGAGCGGTAAGGCTCTTTTCCATGACGTCCCCATGGATACAAAAAGTAGCTGTTGCGATGGGCGCGCCCTATGGGGCGCGGCCTACACTCTGGCAGGTTCGCGGGTTTCCGCAAAGGGGGTCACCGTGGGTTACGCATTAGGAATCGACCTTGGGACGAGCGCCACCGCGGCGGCCGTCTCGGATGAAGGGCGCACGGAGGTGCTGGATCTCGGCGCCCAGGGTGGCACCATGCCCAGCCTGGTCTTGCTTCGCGACGACGGCGAAGCCCTCGTCGGCGAAGCGGCCGAGCGCCGCGCCAGCGCCGACCCCTCACGGCTCGCGCGCGAGTTCAAGCGGCGCTTCGGCGACCCCACGCCAATCGTTTTGGGCGGCACGCCCTTCGGCGCCGACGCCCTCGTCGCCCGCATTTGGGCGGCGGTCGTAGCCCGGGCCACGGAGCGAATGGGTTCGGCCCCGGAGCGCATCGCCCTCACCCACCCGGCGAGCTATGGCCCGTACAAGATGGAGCTTCTTCAACAGGCCGCCCGCCAGGCCGGCATCGAACGCCCGGTGTTCCTCCCCGAACCCGAAGCAGCAGCGATTCAGTACGCGGCCCTCGAACGCGTCGATGACGGCACCGTCGTTGCCGTCTACGACTTCGGCGGCGGCACCTTCGATGCGACCATCCTGCGCAAGCGCGGGGCTGGCTTCGAGGTCCTCGGAGAGCCCGAAGGCCTCGAGCGCCTCGGCGGAGCCGACTTCGACGATGCCGTCCTCGCCTATGTCGTCGAGGCCCTGCGCGCGAGCGGCGTGGCCCTCGATCCCGGCGATGGGGCGACGCGGGTCGCGATGGCGCGTTTGCGCGAGGAGTGCCGGCTCGCCAAGGAGGCCCTCTCCGAGGACACGGAAGTCTCCATCCCCGTGATGCTGCCGGGCCTCCACACCCAGGTCCGTCTCACTCGCGGCGAGTTCGAAGGGATGATCCGGCCCCGCATCGCCGAAACCACTGTCGCCCTCGAGCGGGCCGTGCGCGGCGCAGGCCTCGACTTCGCCCGGGTGGACCGGATCGTGCTCGTAGGCGGGACGTCCCGCATCCCCCTCGTCGCGGAGATGGTCGCCTCCGCCACCGGGCGGCCGGTCGCCGTCGATGTCCATCCGAAGCAAGTAGTGGCCCTCGGCGCCGCACGTGTCGCTGCACTAGCGCCGATCGAGCGGGCGGCCCCGGCCGCCCAGCCCGTCGTAAGCGCGGTCGTCCCTCCGCCACCGGCCCCCACACCGGCGCCGGGCGTCCCGGCAGTCACGGCGCCAACTCCGGTCGCGGCTGTCGCGCCCGAAGTCCCCAAAGCCGATCCACCCAGGCCCGCCACCCCGCGCAAAACCACAACTCCCGGCTCCAGAGGTAGTGGCCGCCGTGTGCCCCGCACCGCCTGGCTGTTGGGCGGCGGCATCGGCCTCCTGGCGATTATCGGGGCGGCTGCCTTCGCTCTCTTCGCGGGTGGCGGCGGCGATGACGCACTGGCCGCCGAAATCGACGACATCGACCTCGTCGACAACCGCTATGAAGTTACCTTCACTACCACTGGCTTCAGGCCCAGCGCCAGTGGCCACTCCGTCGCCTTCTACTGGGAACCTTCCGGGGCAAGCTCGGGAACGCCCTGGTCGAGCAGCCAGGCGTTCACCGGCTTCACACCGGCGGGCAGGCCGAGCGCGTCGGCGCGCATCTGCGTCATCGTCATCGAGTCCGACGGCACGATCCTGCAGGGTTCAGGCGATTGCTTCAGCGCTCCGGCCTCCTAGCTCGCCCAGGTAAAGACAACGTGTCGGCCTTCACATTCGACGCCACGACGGATACGTTACGTATCCCTCGTGGCGTTGTCTCCAAATCAGCCAAATCGAATACTTCCGTCCACATCGGACGGCCACTCAGAGGAGTACCAAACGTGGCAGAAGACACAACCGCTACCGAACCCAAGTCAGGCGAGACTGAACCTGCCGCCAACACCATCCTGGTCCAGGACGGGACGTCCAACACGATTGTCCTGGAAGAAGACACGTCGGGCCCCGCCCCCAACCCCGCGATAGTCGAAACTACTTCCGGTCCCGGCGAGACTGTCGTCATCGCCGAGCGTGACCCCGCGACCGGAGAGACGTCACTCGTCGAAGGCAAGAGCACCGAAGGCGACGGCCGTGTCCGAATCTCCGGTACCGACCGCGTCTTCGAAGACCAGGCGGCCTTCGAACAGTTCCTCGCCGACGTCAACGCCAAGGAAGACGCCGGTGTCCCCTTCGAAGAGCTCATCGGTAACGATGTCAACGCTATCCGGGTGTTCGAAGATGGGCAGGACACGGGCGAGACCCTGGGCGGCATCGTTGAGGTGCCGCCAGGCCCGATCGAAGTCGGAACCGGTTCGTCTGACGGAGACTCAGGCGCCTCCCTCGAGCCGGGCGATCCGCGGTTCGAAGACCGCGACGGAAACGGTGATGCACCCGTAACTCCGCCGGCTGAACCAGCGGACCAGGACGGAGGCGAGCCAATAAACCCGTTCCCGGATCGAAACGCGAACGGGGTCGATGATGCCGTCAGACGATTGCGGGGTGAGGAAAACGCGGCGCCCGAGGAGCCTGCCGGCGAAGAACCGAATGCCCCATTCGAAGACCGGAACCAGAATGGTGTGAACGACGCCTTCGAGACGCTGGTCCCCGACGACGAGGGCCGGGAGGCGGCCGCTCG
>JANPDX010000508.1:0-13526 GCA_031431695.1 Dehalococcoidia bacterium | reverse complement strand
CGCCGCCTTCCGGAGGGCGTTTTCGAGGGTGTCGATGCGGTCGACCACCTCGCTGGCTTCTCGAATGACCCGACCGCGGAGTTCAGCCCAGAAGCCAACTGGCAGATGAACGCCGTCGCGACGGACTCTATCGCTGAGTTGTGCCGTTTCGCGGGCGTGCGACGATTGGTATTCGGGAGTTCGTGCTCGCTCTACGACGGAGTGGACGACACTGAAACATTGCTCGACGAGCAAGCGGCGCTCGCGCCCCGAGGCGCCTACGCGACATCGAAGCGCTACTCAGAAGAAGCGCTGCTGAGACACGCGGGCGATGACTTCGAACCGGTAGTCCTGCGGCAGGCAACCGTGTTCGGACCGAGCCCAAGGATGCGGTTCGACCTCGTCGTAAACGCCTTCGTAAAGGACGCGCTCGTCAGGCAGCGGCTGATACTCCACGGCGGAGGGCGAATGTGGCGCCCCCTCATCAGCGTCAACGACCTTTCGGAGGCACATGTGGCCTGCATTGAAGCGCCGAGCGAACTGGTCGCCGGGGAAATCTTCAACGCTGTGGGGTCGAACTACCAGGTGCGCGAACTCGCCGAGGTTGTGGCCAACGCGCTGGTGAAGCTCGGAAAGCCCGTGGCGCTCGAGGATGGTCCGCTGCCAAAAATCGTTCGCAATTACAAATGTTCCGGCGAGAAATTGCGGGATCGGCTCGACCTCAGACTCAACACGACTCCGGCAATGGCTGTGAACCAGTTGGTCGAGGAATACGGCAAGTCGCCGATCGAAGCGCTCGGGCACCCGCGTTACTACAACATCGCCTGGATGGAACTGCTCGAGCAGGTGCGTCCGGCGTACCAGGCCATGCAGAACATCTTCGAGCCGATAGAGGAGTAGACCCTGGACATCACCGTTACCAAGACGAAACTCGACGGCGTCGTGCTGATCGACACTAACTTCTTCCGGGATGAGCGCGGCTTCTTCATCGAGGTCTGGCATGCGGAGCGCTATCGCGAGCTCGGGCTGCCCGATGCGTTCGTCCAGGACAACCATTCGCGATCCGCTCGCAAGGTGTTGCGAGGGTTGCATTACCAGGATACGACCGCGCCGATGGGCAAACTGGTGCGCTGCACCTCCGGTTCGGTGTTCGATGTGGCAGTAGACCTGCGCGTTGGCTCGCCGACCCTTGGCGAGTGGGTCGGCGTGGAGTTGAGCGCGGACAACATGCGTCAGATCTGGGTGCCTGACGGCTTCGGACATGCGTTCGCGACGTTGAGCGAGTTCGCCGAAGTCCAGTACAAATGCACCGGGCTGTACACGCCGTCCTCGGAAGGTACAGTCTCGTGGGACGACCCCGACATCGGCGTAGAGTGGCCATTCGATTGCCCGATACTGTCGGGCCGAGATCAGAGCGGCATGAGCTTGAAGAACTACCTGGAGAAGCCGGCGTTCCACTACACCGATGCTTGACCAGGGCGGGCGTTACACTCGGGCGATGATTCGACGAACGTGGTTCGGAGCGGTTCTCGCCCTTGTGGGGTTGCTGGCCGCCTGTGGCGGAGACGATGCGGGCAACGCCGCCGTAGCCCCGTCGGGAACAGCGGAAAGAACGGCGACAACAGGCCCGGACGCACAGACCGCCACAACCGTCGCCACAGCTACGGCTGCGCGAAAGACTCTCGGCACATCGGCGGGTGTGGCGACGACGGCGAAATCAGCTGAGTTCGCAGCGCTGCCGGGAGCCAAAGCCAGCTTCGGGATGCTGGACCGGGCGGCATACCAAATCGAGGTCCCGAACAACTGGAATGGCGAACTCGTCCTCTACGCGCACGGTTTTGCCGGATTCGGGACCGAAGTCTCGGTTCAAACGCCACCCGCGGCGCTGCGGAAGTACCTGGTCGCGAACGGCTTCGCCTGGGCGGCGAGTTCCTACAGCGAAAACGGCTACGACCCGGGCATCGGGGCTGATGACACGGCGGCGCTCAAGGACTTCTTCGTGCAGAAGTTCGGGAAACCAAGGAAGACATATCTCGTCGGCGCCTCGATGGGCGGAAACGTCGTGGCGTTGGCCCTCGAGAACCACGCGGTCGAATACGATGGCGCGTTAGCGATCTGTGGGGCGCTGTCCGGCATCGGCCAAATCGACTACCTGGTTTCGTGGGTTGCGGCGGCGGAGTTCACCTCCGGGCTGAACTTCCCAATCGGCGTCGCGGGGGCGAACCTGACGAACGTCCTGCTGCAGGAAGTGCCACGCCAACTGGGTGCGCCCACCGCTCCGACGGCGAAGGGTGACCAGTTCGCCTCCATCGTCAAGAACTTCACCGGTGGACCGCGACCGTTCTTTCAAGAAGGCTTTAACGAGCAGTTCACGGTAAATTTCGGCCTGGTGCTGCTCGATCCGGAGCGCAAGTCGCTCGTCAATAGGGCGGCCACCAACGACGGCGCGAAGTATCACATCGATAGCGGCCTCGGGCTCACCGACGAACAGATCAACAAGGCCATCCGGCGTTACGCCAGCGACTCAACCGCGCGCAACGCTGAGGCACATCCGGACATGGTGCTCACGATGGGAAAGATCGCTGTTCCGCTTCTGACCCTGCACGGGACCGGTGACCTTTTCGTACCGATTTCGATGGAGCAGTACTACAAGCAGAAGGTCGCGGCGGCGGGCAAGAGCGACCTTCTCGTGCAACGCGCCATTCGTTCGGGTGGGCACTGCAAGTTTAGCGATCCCGAGCTAACGACGGCCTTCGGCGACCTTATCTCGTGGGTGCGTGATGGCAAGAAGCCGAAGGGCGAGGACCTGAGCGGGGACCTGACAAACGCGGGGATGGAGTTCACGAATCCACTGCGGCCGGGAGACCCCGGCGGGTTGAACTAGGGTGCGGGCGCCCCGATACATTGCATCGCCTTCACGCGGGGGCTACTCTCCGCGGGAGCGACGAGGAGGCACCTATGCAAACTGAAATGATCTTCATGCTTACCTTCGCTGCTGGACGTTCGCGCTAAGGCGCGTTTCACGGTTCCCGGCGAAGTCTTCCGGCCCATTTTTGGCCGCCTGATCCCGGGAGGGTCTTCTTTGTCTGATAGTTCGAATCGCGCCGCGGTTGAGGCTGCGCGCGAAAACTACGAACGCTGGGTTCGCTCAGCGCATACGGGCGCGCATGCGCGCCGAACGGCGGCCCAGTACGCCGCATTCTTTCTTTCCCATCTCAAGCCCGGCATTGCGCTGCTCGATGCCGGTTGTGGGCCTGGATCCATCACGGTCGGGCTGGCAGAGGCGGTTTCGCCGGGCCAGGTCACCGGCATCGACATCAGTGCGTCGTCGTTGGAACTGGCCGCGAAACTCGCTGCTGAACGGGGAATCACGAACGCCACGTTCGAGCAACACCACATCCGCAGCCTGCCCTACCCGGAGGGGTCGTTTGATGCCGTCTTCGTCCACGCGGTGCTTCAGCACATCGATGAACCCGAGCGGGCAGTTGCGGAACTGTTCCGCGTGATGAAGCCCGGCGGTGTCATCGGGCTGGCGGACGCCGACTACGACGGCGCCATTACCTGGCCTGATGACCCCCTCCTGGGGCGAGCGACCGAAATCATGTCGCGGATCCGGCCCTCCGGCGATACGCGCATCGGCAAGCGACTGCGCTCGTTGCTCGCAGGGGCGGGCTTCGTCAATGCGGTTGGGTCAGTTGCCGGAACGGCCGAGGGGGACGCCATGACCGTCGCAATGAACGGGGGTTTCTGGGCGAACTACTATGCCCAGGAGCCCTTCATCGCCTACGCCGAGGCCCTTGGCCTTTCGACGCGAGAGGAGATGAACGCCATCAGCGAGGCATGGAAGCGTTGGGGGAACGACCCGGGGGCCTTCGTTGCCCGGTTCTTCTGCCACGCGATTGGCTTCAAGCCAGCCTGGCCGCAACGACATCACGCAGGGCGTGTTGCATAACGCGGAAGTAGACATCGTGAAAAGCCGCGGTCGTGTGCACGCCATCATCCTGGTAGAAATCACGTCGATCTGGCGCCTGGCGGAGGGCGCCTTCGACGTCGGCGAGCAGGAAGTGATGCTGCTGAACGACTGGCAAAAGAGTGGCGTGCATTCGATCAATGCGGTCATGAAGCGCTGGTTCGCGCTTCTGGCTTTCCGCGGAGAACCGTGCGTCGGCGATGGCGACGACCTGCAGCGATTCGACCTGGGCGAGCCTGTGCAGGATCTCTTCGAAGATGGCGGTCGTCTGTTCGACTGTGGCAAGGGTCTTCGTGCCAAGAATGCGGCGGGCAGTGGCTCGGCCTCGACGATTCACGGGCCGGCGAAGCCGGCCATCCAAGGTCCACTCCTCGAATCTGGACTCCGATTGGAGGAACCACCGTGCGGCTCGTTCGCCAAAGCGAGCGCGAACACTTTCCGCAACGGTGCCAATCGTGCAGACGAAAGCACCTAGCGGGAGCACGACAATATCTGGCTTCGCCAGTTCGACCTTGCCCATGAGGTAATCAGCCGCTCGATCCCCAAGAGGGGTAAACCTGTTCTCAACGAGTTCCCATGGCTCGGCGGTTACAGCGGTGAGCCAATCCCGGGTCCGCACAGGCCACGACAACATCCCTGCTGGCAGATACTGGCTGCCGGAATCGCTGTGACCTGCAAGGAAGAGCCGTTTCATTCAGTCGAATTGTAGAGAGCGGGAAGCAACCGAACAGGCCCGCCGAAGCGGGGCCCTTCGCATGCGAACGTTGGCCGCGGCTAACTCAGGCGTTCGATGACGGTCGCGGTGCCGATTCCACCGCCGACGCACATGGTGATGAGGCCATAGCGGCCACCAGTGCGCTCGAGTTCGTTCAGCAACGTGCCGAACAGGCGGGCGCCGGTGCATCCGGTCGGGTGGCCGAGGGCGATGGCGCCGCCGTTGACGTTGACTTTGCGCATGTCCGCGTTCATCTCGCGCTTCCAGGACAGGACGACGCTGGCGAAGGCTTCGTTGATCTCGACAAGATCGATGTCGCGCATGTGGAGGCCGGCTCGCTGGAGGGCGAGCGGGGTCGCGGTGATTGGGCCGGTGAGCATGAACTCCGGGTCGGATCCGACAACCGCCTGGGAGAGGATGCGGGCGCGCGGACGCCAGCCCATCTCCTTCGCCTTGTCCGGGTGGGTGAGGAGTACGGCGGCCGAGCCATCCGTAATCTGGCTGGAGTTGCCCGCGTGGTGGACGCCGTCTTCCTTGAAGCTGGCCTTGAGCGCGGCAAGGCCCTCAACCGTGGTGTTGGGACGGATGCCTTCGTCGAAGTCGATCATCGCTTCGATCCACAGGTCGGTGCCATCGGCGTTCTTCGTCTTCTTCTTGCCAGCGACAGGGATCATTTCCTTCTTGAAGCGGCCTTCGGCTTGCGCGCGAGCAGCCTTCATCTGGCTCTCGACGGCGAATTCATCGGCTTCTTCGCGGCTGATGCCCCATTTGGCAGCGATACGCTCGGCCGAGAGTCCCTGCGACGTGAGGTCATACTGATCCTGCATCGCTTTGGTGAACGGGAAGCCCATGCCCTGGCCGACGTTCGCGCCGAGCGGGACCTGCGACATGAATTCGGTGCCGCCGGCGACCACGACGTCGTGGACACCAGAGGCGATCTGGTTGGCGGCGAAGTGGACGGCCTGCTGGCTGGACGAGCACTGGCGGTCGAGCGTGATGCCCGGGATCGTGTAGGGCCAACCAGCCGTGAGGACGATGTTGCGGGCCAGGTTGGTCGACTGTGCACCGACTTCGCTTACGCAGCCGTAGATCACGTCATCGACGATTTCAGGGTCCATGCTGTTGCGGCTGGCCAGCTCCTTCAGGAGTAGCGCTGAGGTCTCGATCGGATGGTTCTGGGAGAGGACGCCGCCGCGGCGGCCGAGGGGAGTTCGAATGGCGTCAACAATGACGACGTCGCGCATGACTACTTCCTTGGAGGTTGTTTGGTGGTTGCGAAGGAAGTGTAGCAGCCGTGGGCAGAGGTTCGAAATGTCGAACGAGGAACGTCGAAGCTCGAAGGTCGCAGGTCGCTGGGACGACGGCCGTGCTCTCATGCCGAACGAACCGAGCCTGGCGACCAGAGCGGTTAGCATTCGCGGTTACTTCAGCGGCGGGGCAACGAAACGGATAGCGCCGGGCACGATCTCGATTTTCGCGGGCAAGTAGCCGCCGTGCTCGCCATCGAGGTCGAGTTGGCTGCGTTTGGGAGAGGACATTTCCACGACTTTCGCGGGGTGCCGGTCGATACCCTCGATATCGACATGGGTGCCTCCGTGGCGCTGCGCGTCCATGGCTTTGAAGGCGGTGCGGCGGCTGAGGTCGCCCCATCGGATGACGTCGAGAATGCCGTCGTCGGGCACGGCCCCGGGGGCTGCCACGAGGTCTCCACCCCAGAGTTCCATGTTGTGGACGCTAACAGAGTTGTATCGCCCATCGTGTTTGTTGCCGTCGATCGACAGCGTGAACTGACGCCCCATCGGTCCGATCATTTTCAAGCCGGCCATGAAGATGTATGGGGCGGTATCGCCGAGGCGCTTCAGCCAGCGGGGTGTCGACTGCGAGATTTCGGGGACCCAGCCCGCCGAAGCTTCCAGTAAGAAGTAACGAACATGTTCGTTGCCGTCTTCGTCAACCGCGGTGACCTTGCCAGCATCGATGCGGCGTTCGCCGCCAGCCACGATGGCCTTGATAGCCGCGCTGCCACGGCCCATTCCGAGGCACTTGGCGATGTCTTTCCCCGTCCCGAGGCCGATGGTTGAAAGTCGAACGCGCTCGCCCGCATCCACCCCAAGGATCCCGTTTGCAACTTCGAAGACCGTCCCATCGCCACCACAGGCGACCAGGAACTCACGACCGGCGTCGATAGCTTCGCGTGCGAGGCCGGCGGCGTGGCCCCGGTGCGTGGTGAAGACGAGATCCGCGATGAGACCGGCTCGTTCGATGGCGTCGATGACGGCGCCGACGCGGTGCTGCGTCCTGCCGCCACCGGACATGGGGTTCAGGATGAACAGGGGCCGTGCGGCGATTTCAGGGGATATGCTGGCGGTCACATTGACCACCGTAACGCGAACCACCGCGACGGTGAAGGAGTTTGGGTGGAGTTTCACGAGAACTTCAGAGCGATGGATACCGATATCGACGTGTTTATCGAGTCGGAGTCGCGGCCCTTTGGCGCGTTCGTGGAAGCGAAGCTGGCTTTCGAGCAGCAGGAAGGACGATTTTCGCGGTTCCACGCATCGAGCCTTCTTTCGCGGCTGAACCGAGGCGAAACGATCGACGACACGTTGCTTGCCGAGGCCGTGGAGATGGCGATAGACGCGTTCGAGACCACGGGCGGCCTCTTCAATCCGTTGATCCTTCCTGCCCTCCAGGCAGCGGGCTACGACAGGACTTTTCGCGAGGTGGCCGGCGGCGAACCCCGCGGTCAGTCAGCGCCTGACCCGCGGACAGCGTTCTTGATAGAGGGCTCGAAGGTAACCCTCAGCGGCGGGATGGCGGATCTCGGTGGCATCGTCAAAGGCTGGACCGCGGACCTTGTCGCCGAGAGCCTCGCTGAGCGGTACAGCAACGTTTTCGTGAATGCCGGGGGGGATATTCGCTGCCTGGGGACAGATGGCGGCGGAGAGGGATGGGCAATGGACGTTTCGGGGCTGTCGTTGGACGACCGCGCCTGGTCCGGCCGGGTATCGGGAGCGATCGCGACATCGACCACACTCAAGCGCCGGTGGAAGACGGCAGCAGGCCACGATGCTCACCACTTGATCGACCCTCGCACCGGGCTCCCTTCACGCAGTGAGTTCGTGCATGTGACCGCCCGCGCCGAAGAGTGCTGGGTGGCCGAAGTCTGGGCAAAGGCGGTGCTCATCGGCGGGCGAACGGCGCAAGGACGAGCGGCCGGGCTGGGCGTCGCGACAATCGCATTTCGCGCCGGCGGCGAAATTGTGCGCGTTGGCGAATGGTGACTTCAGTTTTTGAGGCGGGAAAGGTCCCAGACGAAGAACACCGTGGGGCCCTCGCGGACCGGGCTGCCGCCCGCACGTTCGATGGTGACCACGGCCGTTTCGTAGCTGGTGATTCCCTCGGGCACGGCGGTTTGGTGGCGAGCAAAGCCGTCCTTGTCGGGTTCAAACGTACCGAGGCTGTAGTATTTTCCGCCTGAGTTCGCCCAAATTTGATACGTCTCGCCAGCCGGCCGCTTTGGCAGCGAACTCGCCACGAACCAGACGCGTTTTTGGTCGCCATCCCACACCAGCCGGCCGATGGAGTTCGCGTGTTCATCGACGGAAATGACGTCGGCAACTTTCGTGTTGTTGGATAGCAGCGCTACCTGCAATTCCTGGTCGCCGCGCGCCTGTTCTTCGAGCTCGACGGCGGCGACCTTCTGGTCATCGAGCTGGCGCGTGAGCGCGGCGAGTTCAACTTTTTGTGAAAGTGTGTCATCGAACTGAGCTTGCAGGTCTGCGTTCTGCTGGCGTAGGTCCTGGAGCTGGCCGCGGACCCAAACCATGCCCGTGAAAGCCCCGACCGCGACGAACACGGCAGCAATCCCGGCGACTGCGCGACCGAACACCATGACCCGCGAAAGCGGCCCCGGGCCCGTGATGCCCGCGGCCATGAAGACACGGCGCCTGAGACGCGGAGGCGGCCGCCGAAGCTGGGTGCTCATCGCGAAGGTTGCGGCGAGCCGCTCGGAGTCCCGGATGATGCCCCGGCAGGCGGCGCATTCCGCGAGGTGCAGCGAGATGGCGCGCTCCAGCACCGGTTCGAAAGAACCGATGGCGAATTCATCCGCCTGCTCCTGGGTAATGTGCTCGCCCGGCATCCCCTACCCCTATCTAATCCCGATTGTGAAGTGACCGTCGCAGTTTTTGCATACCCAGGCGAATTCGAGTCTTCACCGTCCCGAGGGGTTCGTGCAGTTGGGTTGCGATTTGCTGTTGCGTAAGCCCACCGAAGTAGGCGAGTTCAAGTGCGATGCGCTGGTCGCCGGGCAAGCCTGTCAAGGCATGGCGAACGGCGAGTTGAGCTTCGTGAAGTTCCGCCGAACGCTGCGGGTCGATCGGATCAGTCGAGAACAGTGGCTCCGCGGATTCATCCGGTTCGCCCAGCGGGCCGCCTTCACGGCGCCAGCGGCGTCCGCGGGCTCGAAGCTCGTCCACGGCGCGGTTGCGGGTCACGCTCATCAGCCAGCTGAGGAACCGGCCTCTCTCGGAGACGAACGTTTCGGGCCGCCGCCAAAGGCGTACGAACACGTCTTGAGCACTGTCTTCGGCAAGGCCGGCATCGGCCAGGATCCGCAACGAAGCCGAGTAGACCAGGTCGATATACCGGTCATAGAGGACTGCGAAAGCGTGCTCATCGCGAGCGACTACGGCAATCATGAGTGCATCGTCCGGCCAATCGAGACGGGACACGAGGTCCGTGTCGCCGGGACGGGCGAACTCGACCGTCCTGTTTACATTACGTATACCAGATGACTCCGGATTCCCGTGCACTGCCATAGGTAGGCCAAAACGAAATCATACACCGGCGTCCGAGCCGGGCCAGCTTCTTTACTTCGCCCTGCAAAAGGCGTCTTTTGAATTTACCGCAAACATCGGGCTGGTTGCGGACACTAGATGCAACTCATAGGAGTACCCAACGATGCCACGTTTCCTCCGGCCCATCGCGGCGGGCTTGCTTAGTGTCACAATCCTCGCCGGAGCTGCCTGTTCCCAGTCACCCGAGGCTTCTCCAGCCTCCAACGATCCCGCCGCCCAGGGCGCGGTCCCAACCGACGCCGCGAAACCAACTCAGCAAACAACGGTTAGCCGAACGACGAATGAACTCTCGACGTCCGACCTGGTCAAACTGGCGGAACCTTCGATCGTGCGAATCGAAACCGGTAGCGGAGTGGGGACGGGCTTCGTGGTGGGCGCAGATGGCTACATCATCACGAACAACCACGTTATCACCACGACGGCCGGACGAATCGCCAACAGCGTCCGGGTAACGCTGAGCGACGGCTCAGTCGTGACGGCGACGGTAATTGGCGCTGATGCAAAGTCCGACCTCGCGGTCATCAAGATCGAGAAGTCTGGTCTGAAGGCTTTGACCTTCGCGGATCTCGACAACGTGGTGATTGGCCAGGACGTGGTGGCCATCGGCTACGCGCTGGACCTGACGGGTGGCGAGGGGCCTTCGTACAGCGTGACGCGGGGCATCGTGAGTCAAAAGAACCGTGGCATTACCGAGGGCAACACAACAATTCTCGGTGCAATCCAGACCGATGCGGCGATTAACCACGGGAATAGTGGCGGGCCACTCTTGAACATGTTTGGCGAAGTCGTGGGCATCAACACGGCTCTCGCTCCCGACCCCTCAACCGGCGGGATCGCCTCGGGCATTGGCTTCGCCGTCGGTTCAGACGTCGCGAAAGCGGTATTCGAAAAGCTCCAGGCGACGGGTAAAGTCAACCGCGGCTTCCTCGGGATCTCCGGCTTCGAAGCCCTGCGGCCCGCGAAGGCCACGGAGCTCAATCTCCCCCAGGGCACGACGGGGCTACTTCTCGGCAACGTAAGCGCCACCGACCCGGCCGGGACCGCCGGCCTGAAGGCAAAAGACGTCATCACGAAGCTCGGCAACACCAGCATTTCCAGCGAGGCCGACCTCGCGGTAGCGCTCATCCGGCAGGGTGCGGGCGAACGGGTGAAGGTCGAGTTCTTCCGTGATGGCAAGAGGCAATCGACGGATGTGACCCTTGGCTCGCCTGCCAACTGATTCAGGTAGTTTGCCTCTCCAGAGCGAAGTCCCCCGGAAACGGGGGCTTCGTTCGTCCGGAGCCAGTAGGCTGCGCAGGTGACTCCAGACCGGATCGTCTCGCTTGTTCCGAGCCTCACCGAGCTGCTTTTCTGGTTGGGCGCAGGTGATAGCGTCGTCGGCCGGACGCGGTTTTGCACCGAGCCGGCCGAGAGCATCGAGCACGTGGCGGTGGTCGGCGGCACGAAGAACCCGGATGTGGCGCGAATCGTCGCGCTTGCGCCGGAGCTTGTGGTGGCGAACAAGGAAGAGAACCGCCGGGAAGACATCGAGGCCCTTCGGAGTCGCGGGATAGTGGTACTCGTGACTGACCCCAACACGGTCGCTGAAGCGATCGGGATGATTCGGACGCTCGGGACGGCCGTTGGCGCGGAGGCGCGGTCCGAGGATCTCTGCCGGGAAACGGAATCCGCCATTGCCGAACTTGAAACAGTTGGGCGAACCCCGGTCTATGTCGGAGTCTGGCACAACCCGATGATGGGGCTTGGCTCCGAGACCTACGGGCATTCACTTATCGAAACCTGTGGCGGAACGAATGTCATGGGCACGCAGAGGCGCTACCCGGAGACCAGCATGGAGGCCCTGTCGAAAGCGAACCCGGCGCTGATTTTGCTGCCCGACGAGCCGTTCCCGTTCGATGCGGGCCACGCGAAGCTTTATGGCCAGGTGGCGCCTGCCCATGTTGTGGATGGCAAGATGCTCTGGTGGTACGGCTCGCGGATGCCCGAGGCGATTCGTCAGTTGAGCGCCATCCTTGCGGAGGCACGGGATTGATGACGATCCGGTTCACGAAGCCCCGACGGAGATGACCATCAAAATCCGAATCGTGGCGGCGGAGGACTTCGGTCGAGCCTGTCTGAAAGCCTTGATCGAGGGAGTCGGCGCGCGTCCAGTGCCTGTCGTTGGGCTGCCTACCGGGAACACCCCGGTCCATCTGTACGAGTCGCTGCGGGCAGCAGTGTCCGCGGGGTCGGTTGATATTTCTTCCTGGCGTCCGTTCGCGATCGACGAATACGGTGGGCCCCGGAACCACCCGTGTTCAAACCGTGCGTTCTTTGCTCGCTACTGGGACGTCATCCCCGGCGCGGCGCCGGTCATCCAGTTCGAACCGGAGGCGGCGGAGACAGACGCGAGTATCGCGACGATGGCTGAATCGCTTGAGAGTGCTGGCGGGCTGACGGTCTCAGTCCTTGGCATCGGGATGAACGGCCACCTCGCGTTCAACGAGCCGGGGAGCCTCCCGGACAGTTTGGCCCGGCGCGTGGATTTGCACGAAGCATCTCGCGTGAGTGGCAGCCAGTGCTGGGGCGAGGAAATTCCGGCCTGGGGACTGACCCTCGGCCTTCGCGAACTGCTCGGCGCCGAGACCGTCCTCGTGCTCGCAAACGGTGCGGCGAAAGCGGACATCATCGCCCGGGCAATCGAAGGCGAGGAAACGCCCGAGTGCCCGGCGAGCTTCGTACGACATGCGAATCGAGCGATATGGGTGCTCGATGAGGCGGCCGCTGGAGCACTCCGGAAGCGGTAGCAAAGCCCGGCGGTGCGTTCGAACGGATGCAAGCGCTCTCTGCTAGTCGTGCCTTTCGGCGGCCCGGCTCCTAGCTGAAGCCTCGAAGCCGGGCGCGCTTGTCGAAAACCACTTCTCCGCGGCAGATCGTTGCCTGGACTTCCAGGTCGGCGTCGATGAGGACGATGTCCGCATCCATACCGCGTTCAAGTTGGCCTTTGCGATTCGCCGCGCCGGCAACCCGCGCCGGATTCGTTGACGTGATCCGGAAGGCGGTCATCAGGTCGATTCCGAGGAAGCGCATGGTGTTGCGGAAGTGCTGATCCATGGTCTCGACGCTTCCGACGATGGTGCCATCTGCTTTTGCCGCTTTTCCGCCCGAGACGGTGACTTCTTCGCCCGCGAAACGTCCGCTTACAGCATTCAGTCCGGCGAGGTGAAGGTTGTCCGTAACAACAACGGTGCGATGCGCCCCGAGGATGCGATAGGCCATTTGCAGCGTCTCGACGGCGACGTGGGCGCCGTCGAATATCAATTCACACGTGGCCTGGTCCTGGAGGAGCGCCGCAACGATTGGGCCGCCCTCGCGATGATGGATTGGGCGCATGGCGTTGAAGAGGTGCGTGACATGGCGGATTCCGGAGTCAAACCCCGCGCGGCATTGCTCGGTGGTGGCGTCGGTGTGGCCCATCGCCGGGATGGCACCGCTGCCGGAGATGGCGTTAGCGAGGTCAAGCGCGAGGGGGAGTTCGGGCGCCATGGTCACCTGGCGGATATGGCCGCCGGCCGCTGCCTGGAAGCGCAAGAACTCTTCGCGCACGGGTGCCCGGAGCATCTCTTTCGGGAACGCACCGTTGCGGATCGGGTTGATGAAGGGTCCTTCCATGTGAAATCCGAGGACTTCGGCGCCGGTCGCGTGCCCCACAAGAGGGGAAAGGCCTTCAAAGATTCGGACCGTATCCTCTGCGTCGCGGCCGACGGTACTGATGAGAAAGGCGGTGACGCCATTTCGCGGCGCCCAGCCACAGTAGGCAGCGATGCGCGCGGGATCCTGCGTGAAGAACGAGTGCCCGCCCCCACCGTGGACATGAATGTCGATGAATCCAGGCCCGACGGTGAGGCCCTCCGCGTCAATGACATCAGCGTCGGTTGCCTGGATATCATGGCCCATGGCAACGATTCGGCTATCGTGACAGAGCAGGTCGGCGCGCGCCGGGCCTGAGGGAAGGGCGAGA
>JANPDX010000507.1:0-5290 GCA_031431695.1 Dehalococcoidia bacterium | reverse complement strand
GACCGCTCGTACCGCGCCTGTGGCCGCACCACCGAATAAAGCCGGGGCACGGTCTCCGTGTTGTGGTTGAGGATCTCGGGCCTCGCTGCCATTACGGTGCCAAGCGCGTTCCCGTCGCCTTTGAAGTCCGGGATTAAGACCTCAATGCTCGTTTCCGGCGAAAGCCGACGAATCCAACGAATCGTCTCGGCGAATATTCCAGACCCGCCGTCCTCCAACTCATCGCGGTTGACGCTGGTGATGACTGCGTGGCGCAGGCCCATGGTCTGGACTGCCATCGCTACCCGTTTCGGCTCACCGAGGTCGCGCGCTCCCGGTCGCCCGGTCTTCACGGCGCAGAACCCGCACGACCGTGTGCAGGTGTCGCCAAGGATCATGAAGGTGGCGGTGCCTCGGCTCCAGCAGTCGCCGATGTTCGGACAGCGGGCCTCTTCGCAGACCGTGTGGAGGCCTTGCTCACGCATCAAAAGCCGCAGGCGTTCGTATTCACCGCCCGCCGGGAAGCGGACCTTGAGCCAGGGTGGTCGTTCGGGATGGCGAAGGGCCATGGGACCAGTGTAGATCAGACCACGCCGGAACCCGCGAGTCATGAGCCAACTCGGCGAACCCGAAAATTCGCCGAGGCCCGACTGTAAAGGAGGGCAACTCCCCTTCTCCGAGGCCAGGGAGGAGCGAGCGGAAGGGGGCCGCCACTCACGCTACCTCTGTGAGTACGCCGCCTCGCGAACCGCTGCGATCTTCGCGTCCGCACCTTTGAACCACCTTCGATAGTCGCTCACGTTGCGGGCGCGGACGGCTTCGCGCCCCAAACGTGTGTGTTCGATCAGGTCGGCGAGCGTCACATCGAGCTTCGCATCGAACTCGGCGAATCGCGCGTCCGGCGCGGACAGGTCTCGCATCGCCTGCGCGGTGCAGATCGTAGGGTCCGCGTAGGCGGCGAAGTCGGGGCGGAATCCCTCGCGCCGAAAGAACGTGTCGTCCGAGTACTTCGCCCGCAGGTCGGCCCGGAGTTTCGTCAGCGTATCCGCCGAGCTACGGATGCGGTTCACGTACGCCTGCGTGGATACCGCCCCGGGAGTCGTCCGTGCAGTCGCCAGCGGCGCCGGTTCCACGCACTCGATTTGTTCCGGAAAGGTGCCGCCCGCGCTCCCACAACCCGCAATGAACAAAGCGCAGGCTGCGAGTGCCGCATACAGCGCCCTCATTCGCAGTGCTCCTGAAGCCATTCCACTGCGGCTCGGACCGCTTTGCCGCGATGGCTGATGCGATCCTTTTCCTCGTCGCTGATTTCTGCCTGGGCACGTTCGCCATCGACCAGAAAGACCGGGTCGTAGCCGAATCCGCGCTCGCCACGGGTCTCGAACCCGATTGTGCCTTCCTGGACCCCTTCGAAGCATCGGGTTTCTCCGCCTGGTGTGGCGATAGCGACCACGGCTCGATAGCGCGCCCCGCGCTGGCCGCCGGATAGGCCGCGCATCTTCTCAAGCAAGAGCGCCGTCCGCTCCGGATCATCGAGGCCCGGCCCACCAAAGCGCGCTGAATACATGCCGGGCGCACCCTGGAGCGCGTCCACTTCAATACCCGAGTCGTCGGCCAGGGCGAGGCAGCCTCCGGCGCTCGCGAAGGCCCGCGCCTTGAGCACCGCGTTTTCGCTGTAGCTGGAGCCCGTCTCGTCAACCTCGAGGGCAATGCCGGCGTCGGCGGGTGTGACCACTTCAAACGGCACATTCGCGAGCAGCCGCCGAAACTCCCGAACCTTTCCCGGGTTGTTCGTGGCAAGGAGCAGGCGGCGCACGGTCATGGCGCGTAGTTTCGGGCCTCCCCCGTTCGTGCGGCAACGCCCACGAGGTAAAGGAACACCCGCGCCACCCCCAAGACCGGAGGAGCCGCAGTAATGCGGGTCAGTGCTCGCGCGCAGCAACAACCGCACTCTGCTGGTAGAGTCGGCAAAATCCTTCGCGTGAGGCGAATACAATGCGAGCTATGGTTCTCCGGGGCAAAGCCCTGGCTATTGAAGAAGTGGAAGTTCCGAGGCCGGGGCCGATGCAAGTCCTGGCTAAAGTGCTGGCCTGCGGGATCTGCGGCAGCGACCTGCACGCCGCGAAGTACATGGAAGATATGGTCGCCGCCTCTCGAATGAGCGGCAGCGTCTCCTGGGACAACAGTGATGACGAATCCGGCATGGTCATGGGCCACGAGTTCATCGCCGAAGTCGTCGAATCTGGCCCGGGAGCGGAACAGTGGGCACCGGGCACGCGTGTCACTTCAGTGCCCGTGCTGCTCGAACCGAGCTCGCCGACAGGCTTCGTGGCCATCGGCTACAGCAACCGCTTCCCCGGAGCTTACGGCCAGTACGTCGTCATGAGCGCGCCCATGTTACTGAAGGTGCCGGACGGCCTTGGCGATGTCGCAGCCGCCACCACCGAGCCGTGCGCCGTTGGCCTCCATGCCGTCCGCGAAGCCCAAATGCAGCCGAACGAGCACGCGGTCGTGATGGGCGCCGGGCCAATCGGCCTCATGACCCTCATCTGGCTAAAGCACGAAGGCGTGAAACACGTGACCGTCAGTGACTATGCCCCCGCACGCCGGGCACTCGCCGAAAGACTCGGAGCCGATCTGGTCATCGACCCCGGCGCCGAGAACCTTGCCGCCGCAATCGTCGCTGCCATGGGCAAGGCGGCGCCTGTGGTGTTCGAATGCGTCGGCGTCGAGGGCACCCTTCGCCAGGCGATGGAACTCGTTGACCGCGCTGGCCGTGTCATTGTGGTCGGTGTCTGCATGAAGGAAGACCGCATCTACCCGATGGTCGGCATCAACAAGCAACTCACGCTCAAGTTCGTGCTCGGCTACACCCCGGCCGAATACGCCGAAGCTCTCGCGGCTCTTGCTGCTGGCACCATCGACACCTCGCCAATGGTGACCCGTACGGTCACACTCGACGAACTGCCGGCAGCCTTCGAAGCGCTGGCGGAGCCCCACGACTGCAAAATTGTGGTCATCCCCAACTAATCACGAGAGTGGTCAGAGGATCCGCAGTGATGCGGGTCAGATTCCCAGTGCCGTCAATAACTCCGACAAATGCGCGAACACCCGGTCCGGCACCTGGGGATCCTCTGGCTTCATCTCCAGCCGGTCCCGGTGAATCCACACTCCATGGAGGCCCGCACCCTGCGCGCCGCCAACATCGGCGTAGAGATTGTCGCCGATATGCCAGGACTCTTCGGGACTCGAACCAACCGATGCCATGGCATGCCGGAACACGTTCGGATGGGGCTTGCCGTGACCGAACTCGCCTTCGATGACGATCACATCGAAGTGCCGCTCCAGGTCAAACCGGTTGATTTTCCAGCGTTGCATTTCGGCGGGGCCGTTCGTGATAAGCCCGATCCGGAAACCCTCTGTTCGCAAGCGATCGAGGGTCTCAACTGAATCCTCGAAAAGCCGGAAGCGGCTGGACTGCTCGCCCCAGTAATAGTCGCTAATGGCCGCGGCGCGGGACGTGTCGAGTTCCCGACCGCGAAGCGCTATTTCAATGTTGTGCGCCCGGGCCGCATGGAGCCGCGTCCGCCAGTACTCGACGGCGGCTTCGTCTTTCCAGAACGCCATCGCCTGGGAGCGAATCGCCGTATTCAGCGCGGTGGCGTCGATTCCCAGTTCGCCCGCGAAGGCCTCGCTGGTCAGCTGCCAGGCTTCCGTGACGCCGCCCGAAGTATCGAGCAAGGTGTCGTCCATATCGAAGAAAATTGCGCGAGGATTCACTCGCTCAGTGTACCGAGTGGTGGCGCGTGACGGGTATGTACCCCGCAGGACGGCTCGGGCCAGCCAGTTCTACGCTGGAACGGCGGCCCCGAGGAACTCCAGAAACGCCGTGTTGTGTTCGTTCGGGTGCTCGATGACCCCCGCGTGGCCTGCCTCCAGCGGCCGCAGTTTCGCGCCTGGGATTGCCTTTGCCAACGCTTCGCCGTGGCGTGGAGGGATCAGAGTGTCTTCGTGGTTCGTCACCACCAGGGTCTGAGCCTTGATCCCGCTGACCCGTGACGCCGCCTCGAACGCGAGGATGGCCTGCGCCTGCCGGATGAACGCGTGATCTTGCTGCGAATACGGGTTGTCCACATTCGCCTGGATCGCGCGCTCGTAACGTTCGGTGTCATCAAGCAGCGCCGCGCTATAGATGAACGGGGCCGATGCCCGAACCACCTGCTCACGGCTCATGTTCGAACGGCGGATGCTGATCAAGTTACCGATCACTGTGCGAACGTAGCCATCGAGCCGCGAACTCGTTGCCAGCAGAATCAGCTTATCGACCTTCGCCGGGTACTTCAGCGCGAACTCTTGCGCGATCATGCCGCCCATGCTGTATCCGAGGATGCTAGCCTTCTCGACCTTCAGTTCGCCGAGCAGCGCCGCCAGGTCCTCCGCCATGCCCGCCACGGAATACGGCTTGTCCGGCGAACCGGTGCGCCCGGCGCCGCGGTTGTCGTACGTGATCACTCGGAAGTGCTTTGCCAGCGCGGGGACCTGGAGCGCCCATGCCTGCAGGTCGCTGCCGAGCCCGCGGATGAGCACCAACGGCTCTCCGGAACCGGCCTCTTCATAGTAGGTAATGATGTCGCGCGTAGGGACGTACGGCATGTGGCGAAGTCCTTGGTGTAAGTGAGGGGGATTGTACGGGCCAGAGGGAGCTATCAGCCATTAGATGGCCAACATAGCCAACGGCGGCGGCCCATCAGTGCGGGTGCGCGGCCTCTTCTTCTGCCCGGTTCCTGCCCGTCACCGCAATGAGTTCCTCGTGATACTCGAACCACACCGTGTGGTAGCTGTCCTTCAGTGGCGAAGCGAGCATCGAATGGTCTCCCGCCGTGATCGCTTCAAGGGCCTTGTCGAAACGACGACCGTAGCTCGCCAGCCGGTGCGCCGTCCCCCCGACGGTTTCCACGAGCGGCCGAAAATCAGCATGAAGCCCAGAGATGGTCTCAACCAGCCAGTCCCAACGCTCGTGGCCCGTCCCCGAAATGCCGGACTGCTGCGATTCTGTGACAAGGACCTTCAATCGCAGATTCAGGGCTTGGAAACGCTGCCACTCGCCTTCGAGCGCGTACCCAATTTCCGCCCCTTCAAGCGCGACCTGTTCGAGAACCCATGCCCGGCCGTCCGCCGTCAGCGCGAATCCTCGGGGAGTCGTCCTGAGCAGTGCCTCGTGCGCCGAAAGCACGTGAGTGATCGTGTCCTCGGTTGTCCCAAGGGCCGCCGCCAGGCGCTCGACCGAGCACAGGCCCTTGAGTTGAAGGGT
>JANPDX010000506.1:0-5087 GCA_031431695.1 Dehalococcoidia bacterium | reverse complement strand
AGGCGAAGCAACTGCTGAACGCCGCTGGCCAGAGCGCGGGATTCAAGACCAACACGATCACCCTCGCTTCGGCCACCTACCAGGGCCAGGCTGTCCAGCTGAAGGAAGACCTCCGCCAGCTCAACATCGATGTCGACATCCAGGTGGTGTCGACGGCGGACTACACCCGCAGGGCGTTCGTGGAGAAGGACTTCGAAATGGTCAGCGGCCAGGACTTTTCGGCCGATGACCCGGACATCCTCGGGGACCGCTACATCTCCACGAGCCCCCAGAACTACACGGGCTACGCGAACACGCAGGTGGACACGTGGTTCGGCCAGCAAACCCAGACCGTCGACCAGAAGCAGCGCAAGGTCATCGTTGACCAGATCCAGGCGAAGCTGATGGAAGACGTGCCCGCCCTGTACACGTTCATTTCGAACGCGCACTACTTCTACGCCGGGCACATTCGCGGAAACCGCCGGTCTCCGTTGAATGCCAATGCCGAACGCATGGAAGCGCGCGGGATGTTCTCCTCCACCGGCGCCTGAGGCCGGCTGGTCCGCCAATCGAAAAGAGGCCGGTCCGCGCGTCCCCCTCGCGGCCGGCTTCTTTCGTTACCAACACCTCGGGAGGCTGTGCATGGGTTCGAGACTGGCCGGAAAAGTGGCTGTTATCACCGGAGCGAGCCGGGGGCTCGGGCAGTACTGCAGCGTCGCCTACGCGCAAGAAGGCGCGACGGTTGTGGTTGCGGCGCGCACCGAGCACCAGACCGACCCGCGCATGCCCGGGACGATCCATGAGACCGCCCGATTGGTGGAAGAGGCCGGCGGCGAGGCCTTCCCGGTGGTTTGTAATGTGGCCGACCCTGCGAGCGTGGCTGCGATGGTGGAATCGGTGCTCGCGCGTTACGGCAGCATTGACATTCTCATGACGAATGCGGCCATTTCGGTGCCGGGGAACGTCTCGCTGGTCTCGGCGCGGCACCTGGAACTCGAGTTCAAAGTAAACGTATTCGGGCCGTTTCACTGCATCCGGGCGGTGTTGCCATCGATGCTGGAGCGAAAGTCCGGGAACATCATCACCATCTCGTCGTCCGCGGCGAATGCCGGCAACGAGAGCCACTATGGCGCCGGCAAGCGTGCAGTCGAAGCGATGACGGTTGCGCTGGCGAACGAGCAGCGAGAGAACGGCATCACCGTGAACTGCCTGAAGCCCGATGGCGGCCTCGACACGCCGGGCATTCGTTACATCATCGACCGGCCGGAGGGGCCCCCCGACAGGGCGGAGGAAGATTTCAATTTCCCACCGCCGGATAGCTACGTGGAAGCGGCAATTCTCCTCGCCACCCAAACGCCAGAGTCCTGTACTGGCGGCGTCTTCCACGACAGCGAAGTCATCGACCGGTTCGCAGACGTTGATACCAAGGCGAGGATTCGGGCGAGCCGTCGCTGATGCTCCTTGCGGCGGTGGCACGCGAATGGGGCCACTGGGAGCGTGCGACCAGGCCGACCACTACCGGAAACGCGTGGCTTCCCACTCATCGACGTTCATAGAGTTGTCATGGTGGTTCAAGTCACCTCCAAGGAGGGGTGAACGTCCTCATCATTGGCTGCGGCGTTATGGATCCCGCGTTTCTCGCCTGACAAGTCTTGGCTCAGACCTGACCCGGCGAAGCCCCACGCCAGTAACCTCGACTACTTCGGTCAACATTCGGTGCCAATTATGGTCTGAAAGACTTACTGGACGTTGAGTCACCTAATCACTGCAGCTTCACAAGTTTCGAATATGCAGAGCCAAGCTTCCGAGAACATCAATTCTATGGCCGAGTTGAAGAGGTCTCTCCGGTCTTCGCCCGGCGGCGGGAAACAACCGAGCCAGCGGTACGCCGACCAACTGGGAGAGCACTTTAGGGCAACGGGGCGCGCTCTTGCAGCCCCCGAAAGCGCGATTAATCGGCAGCAGGGGAGTATCGCCCCCGCAACAACCTACCCGAGGGTTCGCTGCGACTGTTCGTCGCGTGACTCACGATTGAAAGCCGGAGGCGACCTGCGATCACCAGTTCACGAACATAGGCATGTGTGTTCGAAAGCGACCAAGGAATTGGCTTGCCGATCCGTCTAGAGGTGCTTCTCGACCCTGGTGCAAAGCGGACGAAAGCCCATCGAGCGGTTCCGACAAATACGACACCGCTTGTCGCGAATGACGCCCAAGCTGTCCCTGAGGGTGAATCATGAGCTTCGAGCACTACACCATGGACGACCGCGGCACTGTCCATTCGCCGGAAGGCCGCGACTGGAATCAGTGGGTCTCGGCGAGTCGGACCAGGAACTGGTGCAAGCGCAACCCGCTCCAGGACTGGCTCAACCTCTATGGCGAAGCCGCCGGGTTCGAACGCGATCCTGAGCCAGATCCTCGAACCGATTTCCGCGAGTTCATCTTCGCGAAGGGCCATGCGTTCGAGGCCGAGGTCCTTCGACTTCTCTCCGACCGAGCAGCAGTTTTCCATGTCGAGGGGTTCGACTGGCCTTCGCAGTCCCTCGATGCCTGCCGAATGACGTTCGATGCGATGGTGCGTCGGGAGCCTGTCATCGCCCAGGGTGTGCTATGGAACCCCGCGAACCGGACGTACGGCGCGGCGGACCTGCTTGTCCGGAGCGACGTCCTCAGGTCGCTGTTTCCGGACGCAATCACCAGGGAGCAGTCGGCAATCGGTGCACCCAGAATCGGTCTGTCTGTCTGCCACTACCGGGTCATCGACATCAAGTTCACGACGCTCAAGCTCGACCGGCGTTGGAATGCCAGTCTCGAACACCTGGATTACATGGCGCAGACGTTCGTCTACAACGAGGCGTTGGGGAGAATCCAGGGATACCTTCCTGAGGCGTCCTACTTGTTGGGCAGAAGCTGGACTGGCCCCAAGGGTGCTTCGGGATCCAATTGCTTCGACCGTCTCGCTCCAGTCCGCCACGACCATTGTGGTAGCCGAGGTCCGCTCGCCGACCTTGTCGAGGATGCGGTCGCGTGGGTCCGCCGCGTTCGCACCGATGGGGGCGATTGGCATCCGCTTACGGGGCCAATCGTGCCTGAGCTTCGTCCGAATCCAGGAGCCGCGGACTATCCCTGGCAGGGCGCGACGAAGCTCATCGCCGAGCAGACTGCGGACCCGATTCTGGCCTGGCAGGTTGGCTGCGATGGTCGTGACCTGGCTGCTGAGATTGGGATTAGTCAGTGGACGGATCCCCGGTTCTCTGCGACGGCCGCGGGTCTTGACGGGGTCCGAGGGGACAAGCTCGACACAATCCTTCGCATCAACCGCGACGCGGGCTCGCCGCCCGTCTCGCCTGCGTACATTTCCGCTGACCGAGAGACCTGGGCAACCCCTGCAGACGTCGAGTTCTTCGTCGACTTCGAAACTGTTCGGACATCAACGACGACTTCTCTCAGCTTCCAGAGCGCGGCGGGCAATCGTTAATCTTCATGATCGGCTGCGGTCATATGGAAGCGGGCGAATGGAAGTTCGAGAATTTCGTCGCCAGTGACCTTGGCCTGGAAGCGGAGGCCGAGATTATCGTGCGGTGGCTGGTCCACATGGACGAAGTCCGGCTACGCATCGCCACTGACGTCGCAGAGCCGCTTGTCTTCCATTGGGCACCGGCGGAGTCGAGCGGACTGACGAATGGCCTCAAATCCGCGCGTGCGCGTCATCCTCGACGGTCGGGGGCGTGGAAGGAGCCAAACTGGTTCGACTTCCTTGGAAAGGTTATGACACCGAACCGGTCGTCGTCAAAGGGCAGATGGGCTTCGGACTCAAGACGGTGGCGAAGTCGCTGAGGCGTCACGGGCTAATCGAGACCGACTGGGAAGACAACGTGACGGACGGCCTTGGCGCGATGGTCGGCGCGTGGTCGTGTTACAAGGAGGCAGCGAAGACAGACTCTCCTGTCGTCGAAATCGACTTGATGCATGACATCCATAAGTACAACGAGGTCGACTGCAAGGTGATGATGGAGACCATCCGCTACCTGCGGACACACCATTGAGCAGTTACTACGAGGAGTGAGTTGTCTCACGCCAAGCCGCTGAGCCCTTGACTCTAAGGGCAGTTTCCAGAGGCCGTACGCCCGGGGCGACTGATCGCTGACGTGCCATACCACGACGGTCGGCGGTTAACCAGGTCGCCAAGAACAAGTCTGAACTTTGTTCGTATTCTGAAGGGCATCCTCAACCAGGCGTCGAAGCGGCGGACCGCCCGACGCCGGGCCGTGTTTTCAGGTTAACGACGTGACCACCCAAAGACGGCGACTCTTCGCAGATAACGAAGGCCCTCGCCGCGACAAGTATTGTCGAGGTTGTGGAACGACGTTAAGAAGCGCGACAATGCTCCGCCCGGCGGCGGAAACGCTCATTCGAAATGGCTCGCCGTAAGGGTCTCCGGAGCGCGTATATGGATGTCTTCGATCTTCGAGACCACGTTATTGGCGACTACGCCAACTACGTTGGTAGCTTCGTCAGGATTCGCGACGAACGAATCAGAGACTTCGTTGACGGCGAACTCGCCAGCGGCGCTCTCTGGCCGGAGCCCAATTGACGTGCGGGGCCGGGCACTTGCTGCAGACGCGTGCCGGGTATGGTCGCGGCCGGGGTAGCGGCTTCCAAAGCTCCTCCAACTCAGGTCGGAGCAGAATCACGACTCGATGGCGGCCGATCGGCGGGCCATCGGTTGAACACGGTGACTCTTGCGGTTTCCGCTTGAGGTCGCGCATCTGGACACAGAGCGCATAGGCCCTCGAATTAGGGACATCGAAAGGTCGGCGGTCGCAGAACTCCGATTGTAATTCGCCGCGGAAATCGTTCGTGGACGGGCCTGCTACCGTTACAACCGCTCTATCCCCCATGCCGCCTTAAACGGCCGCAACGCAACCGTCGTTTCCGATCGCAGGACTCCGGGGATGTTGGCAATTCGGTCCGACAACAGTTCGAAGAGCTCGTCGGAGGAACCGACCAGGACACCGACTACAACGTCGTAGAGCCCGAATGTCACTGCCACGATGCGTACATCGTCCATGGCGGCAAGAGCCTTACCGATTTCGTATACCCGGCTTCGG
>JANPDX010000505.1:0-2300 GCA_031431695.1 Dehalococcoidia bacterium | reverse complement strand
TTGGCGCCTGCCGTGTCCCGGTGTGTCCCAACCTCCCGCTCCCCCACCGACTGCGTTCTCGTCTCCAGCCGATCCGTCCCGAGCGGGAGCATGTCCCGTGGAGAACCCGGCATGTTGTCTGTTTCCTCTGTTGGCCGCGAGCTTGGCGGCCGTACCATTCTCAAAGACGTCTCTTTCAACCTCGAACGCGGCGAACTGATCGGCGTCGTCGGGCCTAACGGCGCTGGCAAAACCACGCTGTTGCGCTTGCTCGCGGGGCTCGATCGGCCCGACGCTGGCCGCGTGATGCTTGCGCCCGGCGCCACGATGGGCTACCTGGCGCAAGGGTTTGCGGGGCACGAAAGCGAGACCGCTGCCAGCGCCTTTCCGCGAGCCTTCGCCAGCGAAGACGCCGGACGAGCACTCGAACGGCTGGCAATTGCGATCGGTTCGGAGTCCGACCCGGCAAGTGCAGACGCCCTCTCGGTCGAATACGACGCGCTGCTCGCGCGGCTCTCGGCGACTGGAGAATTTGACCTCGGTTCGGCGCGAGCCGCACTTGCGCTCAATCACATCGGCCCCGATGCACGGCTCGACCAACTGTCGGGCGGCGAACTGACGCGGCTTGGAATGCTCGACCTCGTGGCTGCCGCACCCGACCTGATGCTCCTGGACGAGCCGACCAACAACCTCGACGTAGCCGGGCTGGAGTGGCTCGAAGCCGCGCTGAGCGGGTTTCGCGGTGCAATTGTTGCCGTCTCTCACGACCGCGTCTTCCTCGATTCCTGTGCGCGGCAGATCCTCGAACTGCGGCCGAGCGGTCGCGGCAGCGAAGTGTTCGCGGGCAACTACTCGGCGGTTCTCACCGAGAAAGCACGCCGCCAGGCGGACCAACAGACCGCCTACGAACGCCAGCAGCGCGAGGAGACGCAGCTCAAACAGGCCATCCACAAGATCGAAACGCGGGCGCGCGGCATCGAGAACCGGACGATCGACTTCGCGAAACGAAAGAAGGCGGCCAAGATCGCCCGGCGGGCGGTCACCCTGAAGGCCCGACTCGAACGCGAACACGAGTCTTCGGCGCACATCGACCGGCCGGAGAACAAGCCGCGCGGCTTCGCAGGTGGCCTCGAATTTGCGATCACCACCGGGGGAGCGACGCGACTGGTCTCGGTGACCGGTGCGGCGCTCGACATAGGCGGACGGCGGCTGTTCGAAAACCTCGACTTCGCGGTGAACAAAGGGGAATGTGTCGTCGTCTCGGGTCCGAATGGCTGCGGTAAGACGACCCTGCTGCGGGCGATCCTCGGCGAACACCCGATTGCCAAAGGCGAAGTCTCCCTGAGCCCGTCGGCATCAGTCGGCTATCTGGCGCAGCAGGACGACCCGGGGGTGGTTGCAGCGCATGCCCGGCTCACGCCCGTCGAACTCCTGCGCCGCACCGTGCCAATGACGGAAGCGGAGGCGACGAATTTCCTGCACCGCTTTCTGCTTGGGCATGATCAGGTACGAACACCGGTTGCTAACCTCAGCTATGGCGAGCGGCGGCGGCTGAGTCTCGCGCTGATCGTCCGAAGCGGGGCGAACCTGCTGATCCTCGATGAGCCAACGAATCACCTGGACCTGGAGAGCCGGGAGGCGTTCGAAACCGCCCTCGAGGGCTACGACGGCGCAATCCTCGCGGTGAGCCACGACCGGCGGTTCAGGGAACGGTTCGCGGATGTCGTGGTGGAGCTGTGAGGGGTGGTTGGTGCCCGTACCCGAACCCATCTCGCCCTTCCTCGAACGACGAAGGGGAGAAGGGAGAGCTTCGCTTGAGAGGATAGCCACGATGAAGCACCGGACCGAGGTTGTTACCGTAGTGTTCTCAGGTCGCCAGAGCGGCGCGTGATGTGGAGCGCGTCGAGGTGTTCGAGAAGTGCCTGGGCGTACTTGCGGCTGGTGCCGAACAGGTCTCGAACTTCGGCCAGCGAGAGCGTCCCGTTGGCCTGCAAGTGGGCGCGGACCCGATCGGTCATTTCCGAGAACGCAGCAGCGCCGAAGACGACTCCTCCGCCCGCATCTTCAACGTCTCCACGTTCGGCGAGGTAGGCGAGGAGGGCCGCCGAGAGGGGTCGGTCGGTCGGCGGGGAGTACGGGTTGGCCGCGAGGCCCGCGAGGAAGTGTTCGACTTCGGACCGTTGGGCCGGCGTCAGCACGGGCTCGTACCCGGGAGGGGCGGCGATGCCAGCGCCTCGCGTTTCGATACGCGATGATCCTGAGAGCGTGCGCAGCAGCAGATCGAAGGCGGGAGCCTCGATTCGCAACGCGCTCCGCACATG
>JANPDX010000504.1:0-4428 GCA_031431695.1 Dehalococcoidia bacterium | reverse complement strand
CAGCGAAGTATGCCCTGTGCGCCGGGCTATCGGAAATGTCTCGCGACGAGCGTGTCACATCGCGCGCCGACTCGCGGAACGTGTGTGGCTGTGGATGAATTGGACTGTCGCTTTCGGTAACAGTGCGAGTGCGACGAACATCCGCTGCTTGATCGGCGAGCGGTTAGTCGCGGGCGAGCAGCGGCGCCCGGGCCTGGTTTGTCAGCGCTGGAGCGGACGTTGCGAACGGGGTGGGAACCGGCGTCGATGAGGGGGTCGACGACGGGGTTGCCGCCCCGGCCCCCGGATACGCGGCCTGCAGTCCGGCGGTGTCGTCGGCCGTTAGCGCGCGCCGCTGCACGCCGCCACCGATGGTCGCGAACATCACCGCGCTGCTCTCGGCCGAGTGACCGAGGCCAGCAGCATGGCCGAGTTCATGCAGCACGGTCGAATAAATATCGTACTTCCCTGCTGGAGTTGTGGCCGCCGATGACCAGGTGTACGCGTCGTCATCGAGTTGCATGTCGAACTCGACCAGCTTGGCGTTCGGGCCCTGGTTGGAATTCCAGACGGTACAGGTCTGGCCCAGGACTACACCGGGCAGCGTTTCGAATTTGACCGTGTTTTGGCCGTCGAGGTTGATGGTGTCACCACACGCCCCCACGGGGCCTGTGCCGCTTCCCGCCCACGAAAACGAAAATGAAGTGGGACTGACCGCGTTCCATGCGCCAAGTGATTGCTGAAGGACCTGCGCAAGTCCGTAGTCGGCGGGCTGCCCGGCGGAGTTGTACCTGACCGAGACGGGCATTGCTCCCGCATCCCATCTGTGCGCATTGACGAAGTACTGGGCCGAAACCGTTGTCTCGGATTCTTCAATATCGACGGCGCCGCCTTCAGCCCGGTAATACGTGTACGTGCGGACCACATAACGCTCAGGTTCGCCCGTCGCGGCAACGGGCCGGGATGCGACAAGGATTGCGCCAAGGGCGCAGGCGAGGCCCGCCGCAAGCAGGATGAAGGGCGCCCGGTGGCGGATCGATTCGGTTCGAAAACTCATGCGTGCTTAAGAGTCGCACGTTTAGCGTAACGGATCGAAAAGAAAGGCCCGGCAGCAATGCCGGGCCTTTCCGCTGTTCATCCCGTTCGGCTAGTCGCCGAAGGTGAAGTCGGTGTCCTGGCAGTCCTTGTTATTCGCCGCGACCTTGTTCAGGCGATCCCGGCTCCCCTTGGGGGGATCAGGGATGGGCGAGTCCGCGGCAAAGATGTCGGATTCGGTGTCGCCCTTCTTCAGGGCGGCGACGGCTTCCTTGAGCTTGGACGAGGCGTCCTTGTGCCAGTCCTTCAGGTCCGAAGGAGGCTTGGCTTTCGAAAACGCGTTAGAGAGCTCTTCGAAGGGTTTTGCAAGGGCTTCGGCTGCCTTCTTCTCGTCGCTCAGCGCCGAAATGTCCGCGAACACCTTTTCGAGATCCTTCGCGAACTTGGCGCCTGCCTTGCAGATGTCGGCCACGAATTTTTCGTCAGTACCGGTGGCCCCACTGGGCGCCGAGCCACCGTCGTCGTCATCGTCGTCACCGCCGCCGCCGCAGGCAGCGAATATGGAGGCGCTCAGTGCCATCGTGGCTACGCCCAGGTAGAGGGTCCATTTCCTAAGTTTCATTGCAGCTTCCTTACCATCCTTCCCCGTGGGCATTTTGAAGCGGAGCACGTTTGGGCGCTAGCGGCGAAACCATGATGTTTCGAAACCCGCGTATGGATTGCAAGCGAGAGACGAAGAAGGCGTCCTTCCTGCGAAGGGCGCCTTCTTCAACTTGTCCGAACCTTCGAACTAGATTTCGAGCATCTGGGCAACGCGCTCGCGATGGAAATCGCCGTCACCCCAGAAGAGTTCTGCGCGCTTCTGGCGCCGGAAGAAGAGCTGGATGACGTAGTCCTTGGTGAAACCGATACCACCGTGAATCTGCTGGCCGTGGGCCACGACGCGGCGGCTGGCATCGCTGCACCAGGCCTTCGCCATCGCGGTATCCATGTCCGCGGTGTCTTCGCCTTCGCTGGTTGCCCAGGCGGCCTTGTACATGATGAAACGCATGCCATCGACGTCGGTGACCATATCGGCCGCCTTGTGCTGGATGGCCTGGAATGAGCCGATGGGCCGGCCGAACTGGACGCGTTCCTTGGCGTAGTTCACCGAGATTTCGAAGTCGCGTTGGGCGAGCCCGACGAGGTACGCGCACTCAAGGTTCGTGGCCATGTTGCGGACGTGTTGAACCTGTTTTGGGGTGCCGGCGAACACATCGGCGGCAGAGACCTTAACGTCGGTGAAAACGACTTCGGCCTGCTTGTCGCTGGCGATCGTTTTGAGGACGGTCACGGCCACGCCGTCCGCGGTCCGCGGCACGATGAATACGGCGCGCGTCCCATCGGGCTTGATCGCGACGACGTTCAGGTAGTCAGCCACGTTGGCGTCGGGGACGAACAGTTTGGTTCCGTTGAGCACGAAGTCGCTGCCGCTGGCAGTTGCCTTCATCTCGATGCCGTCAAGGTCCCAACGTCCGCTGGGTTCGGTTATCGCGTAGGTGTGGATCGCGGAGCCATCGGCGATCTTGGGGAGGTATTTCGCCTTCTGGGCATCGCTGCCCGCGACGATGATCTGGGCAGCCGCCACCTGGTTCGGGATGAACGGTCCCGGAACGAGCGCCCGACCGAATTCCTCTACGAGGACGCAGAGGTCGAGGAAGGAGAACCCGGCCCCGCCCTGGTCTTCCGGGATCATCAGTCCCTGCCAGCCGAGGTCGGCCATTTTCTTCCAGAGGGCGGAGCTATAGCCTTTTTCGTCCTCTTCCATGGCGCGTACATGCTCTTCGGGGCATTCCTTCTCGAGGAATTCGCGAGCGGAGTTCTTCAGAAGTTCCTGTTCTTCACTGAGGCCAAGATCCATTCGGTTTGTGTCCCTTTCGAATTGTGAGGGCCGCACCTCTGGGCGCGACCGGGCCATCCCGTTTGCGACGGGAAGACGCTATGCGGGCGGGATTGTAGCAGGATATTTCGCGGGCTGCGAACTATTCCGCCGTGTGCCCGTTTCGTGGTTTAGTCAGCCTTCGCGGCCCCTTGGATGATGTCCTGCACAACCGCTGGATCCGCCAGGGTTGTGACGTCGCCCACGTTCTCAGGCTCGCCTTCGGCGATTTTGCGCAGGATGCGGCGCATGATTTTGCCGGAGCGCGTCTTGGGCAGGCCTTCGACGAACTGGATCCGGTCCGGGGTCGCGATCGGGCTGATGTCTTTTCGAACGGCGTCGCGCAGCGACTTCGCGAGCTCCGGCGACCACTCGAACCCGGCATTGAGCAACACATAGGCGTACACGCCGGTGCCCTTCACGTCGTGGGGGTAGCCAACGACGGCAGCCTCGGCGCAGGCTTCATGGCCGACGAGCGCGCCTTCGATTTCGGCGGTGCCCAGGCGGTGCCCGGCCACGTTGAGAACGTCGTCCACACGGCCCGTTATCCAGTAGTACCCGTCTTTGTCACGGTGGCAACCATCGCCGGTGAAGTACTTGCCAGGGTATGCGGAGAGGTAGGTCATGATGAAACGGTCGTGGTCGCCGTAGACAGTCCTCATCATCCCTGGCCACGAGGCCTTCATGCAGAGGCGCCCGGTGACGCTATTGCCTTCCATTTCGGCGCCGTTTTCATCAACGACACACGGCTGCACGCCGAAGAATGGCAAGGAGCCGGATCCCGGTTTCATATCGAATGCGGCCGCGAGCCCGGTGATCATGTGGCCGCCGGTCTCTGTCTGCCAGTAGGTATCGACGATCGAGCAGCGCCCTTCGCCGACGACGTTGAAGTACCACCGCCATGCTTCCGGGTTGATCGGTTCACCGACGCTTCCGAGCACGCGCAAGGAGGTGCGCTTGTATGCCTTCACGAAGGCGTCTCCCTCGCGCGCAATCGCGCGTATTGCCGTGGGCGCGGTGTAGAGGATGGTGATGCCGAGGCGGTCAACCATGTCCCAATACCGACCCGCATTCGGGTAGGTCGGGATGGATTCGAACATGACGGATGTAGCGCCGTTGCCGAGCGGCCCGTAGACGAGGTAGCTATGTCCGGTGATCCAGCCGACGTCCGCGGCGCAGCAATAAATGTCGTCATCGCGCAGGTCGAACACGTACTTGTGGCTTACCAGCGTGTGAAGGAGATACCCGGCCTGTGTGTGGAGCACGCCCTTGGGTTTCCCGGTCGAGCCGCTCGTGTAGAGGATGAAGAGCGGGTCTTCGCTATCCATAATCTCCGGCTCGGATTCCGGCTTTTCCGCGGCGACGACATCGTGCCACCAGTAATCGCGGCCAGCGGTCATCGCCATGTCCGCGCCGGTGTGCCGGAAGACGATGGTGAACTCGATGCTGTGGCCGGGCTCTTCGAGGGCTTCATCGACGTTTGTCTTGAGTGCGAC
>JANPDX010000503.1:0-2490 GCA_031431695.1 Dehalococcoidia bacterium | reverse complement strand
GGCTCGGCCTCGGGCGCGGAGAGAATCGACTCCGCAGCGGACACCAAGTCGGCTGTATTGCTGTGCAGTTGCTCGTCGGAGAACTGCGTCTGCAGGCGCTGCTCCTGTTGCCCCGCGATCTCCAGCGTCTTGTTCCGCTGTGCGACCTCGTCGCCCATGTACTGGCGTTTCAGCTTCTCGGTGATGGACTGCTCGCGCTGGCCTTTGATCGCTTCAGCGGTGAGCATGACCTTGCCCAGGTCGAACGGCCGAATATCTGGAAGGTAGATACCTGACATCTTGGGATTCCTCTATTTCACATTGTCGGTTTCAGGCGTACCGGCCAACTCCGGGGCCGATGTAGTTTTGCGCGACGGTGGACTGCGAAGTCGACGGCCCTCGCGACAGATAGTGAGTAAGCAGATTGCTAATCGTGCCTTGGGCCGTGTTGTTCAGGTTCGCACCCGCATTTCCGTAGATCGACGCCCGCGCGTTGCCAGCGTTTCCTACTATCTGCGCCGTGTTGCCCGCCGCATTGGCGCCTGCCGCAGCGGATGCCCCAATACCGGTGGAGCCTAGGCCCGCCTGCTGCATCAGCCGGTCGGTGAAGCTGCCGAATTCGCGCGAGGCCATGCCAGAGGCATACCGCGCGCCCTCCTTCACGCCCGCACCCGACAGCGACCGACCCCGGGCGGCGAGCGATCGGCCAATGGCCTGTTCGCCCTGCTCGAGGTTGAAGCGATAATCCGGCGACTCGAAGAACGCCCCCATGTCCGGGCCGGTCGGAGCGGCAGCGACCGGGGCGCGATAGTTCGGATTCGCTACCTGCATCGTCTGGCCGTCGAAGCCCATCGGGACGTCGAAATACTGCGGCTCGCTCGACGCCTGCGGCGGCTGGCCGTTGTAGCCATACAGCCGGCTTAAGCGGGCGACGGCCGAGTTACCGAGCGCCCTCTGCGGTGCCGTGTCTTGGCGTACGAGATCGAACTGCCGGCCCTGTTCTGCAAGGGCGGCCGCTTCGCTGTTGGCAACAGCCCGCGACTGCTGACTCGCAGAACGCGAGCCGATGGCTCCCGAGATGACCGACCCACCGACGACTGCGGCTGCTACCCATGACATTGCTCTATCTCCTCGATGATGGCGATTTCTTCGTGGACCAAGGCGTGCGTCGGCGCGATCAATTCCAACTCCAGCGCGTCGAGGTCGGTCTCATCCGTCCCGTGGATCGTCGTCCACACCGTGTCTTCGTGGGCGTAGCCGATGCGCTTGGTGTTCGGCGGCGAAACCATCGTGAACGGCGCCTTGATCCGCTTCACGCCGTTCTCGGTCAGGACCGAGATGTCGCCTTGCGAAATGATGTTCATGTGGGCAAAGCGATGGATCTTGCCCGTCAGGAGCGTGCCCTTCGGAATCAGAATCTCGCGGGCATAGATGCCCTTGGTGAAATGGTGCGTGACCGGAATCTCAACCTGCGGGTGCTCGAACAGCGCCGCCTCGATCTCGTTGATGTCGGCGCGGATCTCGCGCGGGTCGCAGATCACCTCCGGAGCCGCTTCAGAGACTGAATCGACGCATGAACATTGATCGGCATCGGCCATACGACCCCCTGCTCAATGATTTGACTGCGGGGCCGCGGGCTCGTTCGCCTCGGGCACCACGCGAGTGAAAATGTCGGCCAGCAGTGCTGCCGCGGTCGCCGGGTGTTCGATGTTCTTCAGCCATCGCTCGGTCGGCGGCAGTGGCAGCATCCGCGGCGGGCAGTGACCAGCGAGATCCGCTTTCATCAGCGCCCACTCCTTCGCCTGGCCGCTCAGCATCGTGCGCAGCACACCGAACGCGTGTTCCAGGATCGGGTCTCGCTCGGCCGCTTCCGTCAGCGTCTCCACGATCGCGTCGCGGCCGGCCACCGGGTAGCCGAATACGGTTGGCTCGCTGTCGGCAGGCTCCCAGAGTTCAGGCTTTACGTTCATTTCGAACTCGTCTCCGGGCCAGGGGAAGCCGTCGAGTCGACTCTTGGAACAGTCATTTGCGACGATCGCTCGCGAATCGGGGAATGCGAGACAGGCGGTATTCCCATTGATCTCGCAGACCCTCGAGCGTGCTGTCGTAGCGCGATTGGTCACGGTCGAACTCCAGATCGAGATGCAGGTCTCGGATCAAGTGGCGCGCTCGTTCGTATCCGGCGAAGGCAGTCCTATCGGGGTCGATGCCAAGTTCGCGACAGAAGTCGCTCCACGCGTCGGCGTGACCAATCAGCGCTTCCATCGAGGTGCCGAACATCGTGGCATGACGATCGGCGGCCGAATCGGCTTCCGGGTCTGCCCCGCCCGCGTCGGGAGTTTCCTGAAGAACGGCCACGAGCGACATGGCGACGGCCAGCATCAGGTCCCGGGTTATCAGCCCGTACCCCATCGCGATCTCATGGAAGCCACGCAACCGTTCGAAGTACGCCGGCTCCTGCACTCGAACCTCGCGGTCTGGGACGGTCCCGTGCAGACGGTCGACCTCCTG
>JANPDX010000502.1:0-4648 GCA_031431695.1 Dehalococcoidia bacterium | reverse complement strand
GTCGGCGCAGAGTCTCCTCCGACTCGCCATGAAGACGTCAAGATGCTGCAAAGTTGGCTCGCCAACGCGGAGTCGTTCGTCCTCCCGGGCGCCTCACACGGTCTCCAAATGCAGAATTCGCGGGGTATGGCTGAGGCCTTAGCCGCTTTCTTGGCGAGCCATCCCATGCCGGTCAAGGTCTCAGCCTGAGCAACGTCACGGCGGCTCCAGCGCTCTGGGGCCGAACCACACGAATGAGTCCTAGTGTTGGGCCCAGACGAGCCCCGTCTTGCGCTTCTGTAAACGCAGTGGCGAGGCCACTCCGTCGGGAGCGTCCTGCCCGCCACAAGCAAGCAGCCGTGGTGGCAGCGTACGACGTGGAACATCCAGGCGAGCGAACGACATGCAGTTCTGCGCGTGATGCTCGAACTTGGTACCGAACGGCCCGAGGAGCGCCCGTCGCGGGACTTCCGGGAATTGATGTTCTCGGAAGCACGACCACCCGTGGAACCGATTGGAAAGCCTAAAACCCCGCCCGAGGCTAACGGTTCAACCGAGTGCAGCACTCAAGGGCATCGTGTGGATTGGACTTTTGATCCATTTGTCGAGAGTTCGAGCCTCTCCGGGCCCACCAGATTTCGAATCTGTCGCATGACCTCTTGAGAGCGCTGCCGTGGCGAGTGAGCGCGAAAACCAAACATTCGGCCTGAATCGCCTTCGTCGACTTGGAACGTCGCCATTGGCCGGCAACTACGGTCTCGATTACATCGCACATTGTTCCGCGATGCCGCGCGGGGACCACCTCTGGCCCCGAGTTGGGATGTCCGCACGGCGAAGGGACGGTCCTAACCCCGATTCGCTGCGAAGGTTGGCTATGTCGGATGCGAAACCTCCGCGTAATCGCCCGAGCGAACGTCCGCTCGTTGCGACAATGAGCTGACAATCAGCAACAACGCGGTGTCCATTTTCGACCAGACTGTCCCAAAGCATCCGGTCTTCATGACACGGCACCGGCGAGAACCCACCGGTCTGAATATAGGATGACCCACGGAAGCCGAGATTCGCTCCATGAATATGGCCGTGACTGCCATCCCGGATCTTGGAACGGTAGGCCTCTTCGAACGCGGCTTCGATGGCTGGGACGAGGCCGGTTGGCCTCACGATTCCGGCTACCGCATCCGCGCCGGCTTCAGCATGCTGAAGCTGGCGCTCTATCCAGTTCTTCGGCACTTCCGAGTCGGCGTCCGTGCAGGCGATCCAAACGGCTTCTGGTGTCAGGGTCTTGCAGTGGTCAAGCGCCCACTGCACGCCAGTTCTCCGCGCGGCGCCGACGTTGCCCCCGCCGGTCTTCAAAATCTCCCAGGCGACCGTCGCGAGTTCAGGCCTCGCGTTGGCCTCGGTCATGTCGGTGCTCCCATCGTCCACAAGGACGACGACCGACGGAATATGGACCGGCAATGAAGAGACGACCGAGCGCAAACAATGCGCTATCGAGGCGTCCTCATTACGCGCCGGAACCACTACTGCCACCGCTCGTACGTTCATCGTTCGAACACCATGAGTTCGAACGCCTTTTCTCGATAGACACCAACCTCGCGCAGAAACGGCAGTTCCCGCAGCCGGTGGTGCACCTGACACCCAGAAAGCGGGTAGTCGGTCTCAAGCAAATAGTGAACCGAAATGAGATTTCCGCCGATCTCGAGGCACGATTCGACCTGGGCCAGCGTCCGCTTTATACCCGCTTCGGTGAGGTAATAAGCACTTCGCTGAGCACGATCAAGTCGAAGGTGCCGGTGGGCCAGACGTCGGGAATGGAGCGTACGGAGACCGAGACGTTCGCGCGCGATCCGAGGCGGACCCTGGCCCGTTCAGCGATGCGCGGCATGAGTTCGATCGAGACTAGTTCGTCACACCGACTTGCGAGCCGCTCGGAAAGGATGCCGATAGCGCTCCCGGGTTCGAAAGCACGCCGGTATCGGACCTTTGGGAGGGCGGCCTGTGAATCGCCAGGAGTATTGATCCAGTTGGGGCTCGGATCGCCATGAGCTTTGAGCCAGGGGATCGCCACTGGCATTGAGCCAGATCGCCGCGAGCATTGAGCCACCCGAAGGCACGTTCTGCACCATGTCGGCCAGTAGGAGGCCGTCGTGGCGTTTCGGGAGGTTCATCGTATGGAAGTCACCGAGGTCGTACGGCGCTGGCAGGCTGGGGAAAGCCAGCGAGGCATCGCAGGGGCGACAGGTTTGTCGCGCAACACCGTCGAGAAGTACGTACGTGCGGCGAGAAAGGCGGGGGTTAGTCAGGGTGGCGAAACCCCTGGCGACAGCGTCTTTCTGCAGTTGGCCAGGCTGAACGAGACGGCGCCTCCGGCGGCAGCGCCTCAGGCGGCGAGCCTTGAGCAGCAGCGGGAGCGTATCGCCACTTGGCTCAAGGATGACCGGCTACAGCTCACCCGCATCCACGAGCTGCTCGCTCGCGAGGGCGTCACTGTCTCGTACACCACGCTGCGCCGCTACGTGCGCCAGGCTGGACTCTGGAAACAGCCAGGGACGACTGTGCGGATGGCGGACTGGTTGCCGGGCGAAGCGGCGGAGATGGATTTTGGCGAACTCGGGAAGCTGGTGGACCCCGCCAGCGGCAAGCGCCAGAGAGTCTGGGCGATGGTCATCGTCCTGCCCGCCAGCCGCCATAGCTTCGTCTGGCCCATGCTGCAGCAGACGCTGGAGGAGACCATCGGCGCGCTGGAGGCGGCATGGTGCTTCTTTGGCGGAATACCAAAACGGCTCATCCTCGACAATTTCCCGGCCGCGATCGCTGGGCCTGACGCACTGGAGCCGCGGCTCACACGGGGCTTTCTCGAGTACTGCCAGAGGCGGGGCTTCTTTGCTGACCCTGCCAGAGTGCGGAAGCCGAAAGACAAACCGCACGTCGAACGCAGCATCCAGTACGTGCGCGAGCGCTTCTTCAAGGGCGCTACCTTTCGTGACCTGGAGGACTGCCGTCAGCAGGCGGAACGCTGGTGCAACGAGGTCGCTGGACTGCGGGTGCACGGAACGACACGCCAGCTTCCGCGCGAGGTCTTCGAGGCGGAGGAGCGGATGCGGCTCCAGTCCTTCGACGGCGTGCGCTACGACGTTCCCCAGTGGAAGGAGGTGACGGTGCATCCCGACCACCACATCAGCTTCGGACAGTCACTCTACTCGTCGCCGGTCACTACCTGTCCGCCGGGGACGAAGCTTGAGGTGCGCGGCGATGGCTCACTGGTGAAGCTCTACAAGAAGGGAGAGCTTGTGAAAGTGCATCCCCGCCAGCCACGTGGCGGCCGCGCGACGGACCCGGACGATTATCCCCCAGAGAAGACGGCCTACGCCCTCCGTGCTCCCGACCGCGTCGTCCGGCGTGCCGCGGACCTTGGGCCAAACGTGGAAGCTTTTGCCACCAGGCTCTTCGAAGGACCACTCCCCTGGGCGAAGCTGCGCGGGGGACTGAAGCTCGTGAGCCTCGGCGAGAAGTACGGCGGTGAGCGTCTGGACGCCGCCTGCGCCCGCGCGCTCAGCTACGACCTTGTGGATGTCCGCCGGCTCCACAGCATCCTGCTGCGCGCCCTCGATACCGAAGAGCGCCCCGTCGAAGCGGCGACCGTCCCCCTGGGGAGCCGCTTTGCCCGGCCACCGGGCGCCTTCGACCACCGTCAGCAGCGACTGGTGGAGGTAACCGTATGAGCCTCGAACCCGACCTCGTTACCCTGCTCAAGCGGCTTAAGCTGGGGCAGATGATCCCCACCCTGCCCGACCGCCTGGCACTGGCTCGTGCTCAGAAGCTCGACTACGCCGCCTTGCTGACACTGGTCCTCGCCGACGAGGTCCAACGCCGCGACAGTCTCGCCCTGGAGCGCCGTCTCCTCGCCGCAGGCTTCGAGGAACGCGTCACCCTCGACGACTTCGACTGGTCCACAGCAATCCAACTCGACCGGCGCCACCTCAACGAACTTTTCTCCCTGCACTTCCTGGCGAAGAAGGAGCACGTCCTCCTCATCGGTCCCGTCGGCGTGGGCAAGACCTTCCTCGCCCAGGCGCTGGGCGCCGCCGCCACAAGAGCCGGCCACACGGTCCTCTTCCGCCGCGCAGACCTTCTGCTCCGGGAACTCGGCCAGTCGCGCGCCGACCACAGCTTCGAGACCGTCTTCCGCCGCTACCTCGCTCCCGACCTGCTCGTCATCGACGACTTTGGTCTGCATCGCCTCACCCAGCAGGACTCCGAGGACCTCTACGCGCTCATCATTGAGCGCCACCGCCGCTCCAGCTTCATCGTCACTTCGAATCGCGACGTTTCCGAGTGGGTAGGGCTCTTCGCCGACCCCATCCTCGCCAACTCCGCCCTCGACCGTCTCGCCAACGGCGCCCACCAACTCGTCATCGACGGGCCCAGCTACCGCGCCAAACTCGCGCCACGCCCACCCCAGGAGTCGTCTATGGCCTGACGCCTACAACCATCCACGGGTGGCTCAATGCTCGTGGCGATCACTGGCTCAATGCCCTCGGCGATTGACAGTAGTACTCGATGATGGAGGCCGGTGTTACGGGTCGCTCCTCAAGAGCGACGGACGCCCCGACACGCATGTTGCATGCAACCCCCAAGCGATGAAGAGAGGTCATCGCGGCCAACCGTG
>JANPDX010000501.1:0-5938 GCA_031431695.1 Dehalococcoidia bacterium | reverse complement strand
GGACGGCATCGATTACGGGGGCGTACGTCGCCCTGCAACTCGCCTTGAAGCCTTTGATCGCCAGTGGCGCCGTGCCAGCGACGGCGGTCCAGTCAGCGGTTGCGGCGATCTCGGTGGGCATTGTGAAGGGTGCCCCGATGTTGGATCTTTGTTACGAAGAGGACTCCACCGCGGAGGTTGACTTCAATGTGGTCATGACCGGATCGGACGAGTTCGTCGAGGTGCAAGGTACCGCCGAGCACAAGCCGTTCAGCCGGGCGGGGATGAACGACCTCATCGACCTCGCCAGAGACGGAATCCTGACCCTGTTCGAAAAACAGCGGGAAGCGCTGGCGTAAGCCTAGCCGACGTAGTGGCCGAGGAACGTTCCACCGAGGATGTGCAGGTGTCCGTGTTCCTGGCTCTGCATCGCGTCGTAGCCGAAGTTTGTGAGCACTCTGAACCCGCCGGGGCACAGTCGCTTGCCAATTTCGGTCGCGATTCTGCCAACATCGCCGATGTGGTTTTCCCACAACTCGGCCTGGGTCGTGTGCCTCTTCGTCATAGCGAGCAGCATGACCGGAACCCAACGAAGCACGTTCTGAATGACGATGACTTCCTCGTCTTCATACACGACGTTTGCGGGCTCTCGCCCGGCTACAATGTTGCAAAAGACGCAATATGGGGGCATTCGGCCGGACGATCATAGATTCGGCAGGCCTCTGTAAACAAACTGGCCTCCGGCCAGGAGGAACCCTTGATGTCCCAGTTCCTACCCTTTCGTGGGCTACGCTATTCGCCCGGCGCCGGTCCTCTGAGTGATTTGCTCGCGCCCCCGTACGACGTGATCTCTCCGGCCCAGCAGCGTGCTCTGGAGCAGAAAAACCCCCGCAACGCTGTGCGGCTTGAACTCGCGGAAGGAGGAGCGGAGCGATACGAAAGCGTCGCCACGTCGATCCGTGAGTGGATCCAGGACGGCGCCGTTATCCGGGATGAGAGCCCAATGCTCTACGTCTACGAACAGCAATTCGTGGAGCAAAGCCACGTCTACACGCGCAAGGCCCTCATCGCTGCCGTCGAAGCGCAGCCGTGGGAAGAGGGTGCGGTAAAGCCCCACGAATACACGATGTCAGGTCCCAAAGAGGATCGCCTGAAGTTGCTCCAGGCCACGGGGATCCAGTTCAGCCCGGTCTTCATGATAGCCCGGGATCGTGCTGGCATGCTTTCGCAGTTCATTCAGACGACGATGGCATCGCGGCCCCCGGATATGCAGGGCACCAGCGGCGACGGAGAGCACCACCGAATGTGGGCGGTCGAATCGGGGACCTACGAGATGCGCCAACTGGCGCCGCTGCTTGCCGAGAGTTTCTACATTGCCGACGGGCATCACCGCTACGAAACGGCGGTGAGCTATCGAGACTGGCGCGCGACAAGCGAAGTCCTTCCGAGAGACCATCCCGCCCGGTTCGCCATGACCGCGATTGTGTCCGCCTCCGACCCTGGCCTCGTTATTCGACCTATCCACCGAATGGTCCCAACGCCCGCGCCCAACGACTGGCGGGAACGCCTCAGCCCGGCATTCGAGATCGCGCACATCAAGCTCATTCGTGGGGCCGACGCGCGCGCAGAAGAACTCTTCTCGGTCCTTGAAACCGCTGACATCGTTGCCGTTGGACTCGAGCCAAACCAGGTCCATGCGCTCCGTCGAATTGAATCGGCGAGTTTGGCCGGAAACGTCCCTCCCGGAATGAGCGATGAGTGGACGGCAATTCCCCCGAACCTGCTGCGGTATGGGGTGCTGGAGCCACTCTGGAACGTTTCTGACGCGGATCTGCGGGCAGGCGCCGTCATATACAGTCATGACGTCAAAGAAGTGCTGGAGTACCTCGACGACAATCCCCACGGCGTCGCCTTCCTCCTGAACCCGGTCGGAATCGATGCAGTGATCTCGCTCGCGGACAAAGGGGAGCGGATGCCACAGAAATCCACCTTCTTCCATCCGAAGTTGGGGACCGGGCTGGTGTTTAACCCGCTGAATCCGTGATCGAAGACTGCTTGGCCGAACGTCGCGGCGCCTGCGGCAGATCGCGAGGTTGAATAGCATCGGCGCCAGACATAGACTGACATTTCGCGGGCGGTTAGCTCAGTTGGTTAGAGCGCGTCGTTCACACCGACGAGGTCACTGGTTCGAGTCCAGTACCGCCCACCATCCTGGCCCGCGAGCAAGGTTGAACGCTGGGCGGCACGAGACCATAATGGCGAGAAGTGCCGAAGTGGCGGAATGGCAGACGCGCTACGTTCAGGGCGTAGTGTCCGTACGGGCGTGTGAGTTCAAATCTCACCTTCGGCACCAATCCTGATCAGGCGCCCGTAGCTCAGAGGATAGAGTGTTGGGTTGCGGACCCAAAGGTCGGTGGTTCGAATCCACCCGGGCGTACCAGCTACGAATCAAAAGGCCCCGCATTTTCGCGGGGCCTTTTGCATACCGGTTGTCCGTCGGGACGACTGGTCAGCGGTGTCCGGCGCTGACTTCCGCTTCCACTTCGTTTCTTGGTGCCAATTCGCGACCGCGCATTACGGCCAGCGCATCGCGGATGGTACCGGGAATGGCCTTCCTGGAGTACACGAGTAGGATCAAACAGAGGACCGTGTACATGACCGCGTAGATTGCGCGAACCCCTTCATTGGTGATGAAGAGCTGCGTTGCGAACAACACGAAGAGCGCAATTGCTTCTGCGCGCCCCATCTTCAAATTCACGAAGACCGCTATCGCAAATGCCGACTGCGCCGCGGTCAGGAAGATCTCTTCTCGCTGGCGAGTGTCCAATGGCAGGCCGTGCGTAAAGCCGAAATCTCCCGATGAAAGTAGGAAGGCGATGGGAAGCGTGCCGATGAGCAGCGTCCACTGGTTCACCTTCGAGGAGATGAGTACTCCCATGCCCGCAGCCGCTCTGCCCCGCCAGGCAAGCAGGCACGCCACGAGCACCTCAGGGCTTTCCGACGCGAGCGGGGCCAGCCACTGAATCAGCAGAAACTCGGAGACTCCGAAGTCTTCGCCAATGTGGACTAGCGATTCGGCAAACGGTTCCGCTGAAAAGAAAATACTGGCGGCCGCGAAGACGAGCATCCCGAGAACCATCCCGCGGCGCGGTCTGTCCCTTAGCACGCCCATGGCGCGGGCTGGGCCGACGAGCTCGACGTGCTCGGATTCCACCTTCGAAGTGAAGTACATGTAGATGATGAAGAGCGAGACAAGCACTATCGAATCGATGATCGTGACGTGACTTCTGAGTGGAATAAGAATCACGTAAAGCGTGGCGATGGCCAGGAACACAAGCTCCAGGCTGCGCTGGCGGTTGACGATCAGTTCCTTGAGCTTCGTCCGGTAGAAGAAGATGACGAAAACGATCGGCCAGCCGACGCCAATCAGAAGCCGGTTTCCGCCAGTCATGTTGGCGATGGCCAGGCCCTTTTCCGCTTCCGCGGGATCGGCGCCGGCATTCCACGCGAGGACGAAATCGACCGCGTATTCAGGAAGCACCGCGATGATCGCGATGATCGCAAGAGCGAGGCCTTGTGAGATGTCGAGTTCAGCGGTTTCCGCGGCCCAACTCAACAGGAAGGCTGCGGCAAGAATCGAGATCCCGAAGACCATCGCACCGAAAACGGGCTCCAGATGAACGCCACCCAGCCGAAGCACGATTCCTGGGGTGGCGAGCCCAGCCATTGCGGCGATGATCAGCCAGCTCGTGCGGAATTGGTGCGGCACTTCTTGAGTCGTTATGTCGCTCAAGAGTTTGAGCCCGGGAAAACTGCGCCTGCAACAAGGTTAGTGGTCGGCAACAAGAAAGCTCCTCCGGCCGCAGCCGCGGAGGATGCCCTCGACCGGCTCGTAGCTCGTATGCGCGGCTGGCCGAAAGTCTCGTCCATCCTTCACCGGGAAGGACCGCGCCACCGCCCCGGATACGAGGGAGGTTGTCGATGACGCGCGAGGGACTACTCCCCTTCGATCAGTTAGATGGTATTCGCCACGGGTGAACCCGTCCAGCGAAATTGGCATTCGCTACTCGTAAAACGCGATGGGCTCGGCGGTTTCCCAGAAGTTGTTCAACTTGCCTTCCGCGAGGTTGCGGCCAGGGAAAAAGCGGCCGCCGTGCATCATCTTGAGCATGTGCTCGGTACTTTCGATGTGTTCTTCAAAGACCGCTGTGAAGTAACCGATGCCCTGGGTCGAGTGCGCATCCGAGCCGCCGGTGCCCGGCTTTCCGAGGTTCTTGGCTACCTGTAGGGCGAAGTAGTTTTCGCGGGGCGTGTTGCAACCGTTGAGCACTTCAATCGCGTCTACAAGCTGAAATACGGGGAGTTTCGCGGCGTCCTCGGGCTGGAGGGTGAACGGCTCCTTGCCCTCGCGCTTGAAGTGCACGGGGTCGAAGAAGTGACGGAAGGGGTGGGCGACGATAAGGAATGCTCCCTGTTCGTCGGCGACTTCTCGAAGCTTGGCGAGCCGTCGAATGCCGGACGCGTAACCCTTCAGCCCCACCGCGAGAATGTGACCCATATCGGTGGACACTTCCATGCCATTGGAGACCCAGATGCCCTCGTGTTTTTTGCGAAAAGGGCTGAGGTCCCAGCTCTCCCACATCCGGTCGTGTTCCGTAATGTTGACGCCCGTGAGCCCGACACGGCGCGCCTCGGTGATCAGATCGTCAGGGTCCAACATCGAATCCGAAGCGCCCCTGGTGGTGTGCAAGTGCATGTCAATAATGGTGCCCGGCACGCCGCGCCTCCTGTTGGTTTGTTCCAATTTTCACGAGCTTGCCAAGTATATCATCGCTCCGCGAGCACGGGCATCAGCCATCCGAAGAGCCCCAGGAAGCTGACGGACATGCCGGCCCATAGCCACCAAAATCGCCGGGAGAAGAGAAACAGTATTGGCAGCGGGAGCCACGCAACCGCTCCAAGGATCAGTACGAACGCCCAGCTCGGCGCACCCAATGCGCCCGGCTTCTCATCGAAGCCGCCAAGTTCGTAGAACGACCCGAGCAGCATCCCCGTCATCGTCCAGACGACGCCCGTACCGATGGAAAACGGGATCGCCAGGAGCATTCCAGGGACATCCAGATACTTCTGGATTCCCTTGAGCAGGCTCGGTTGAATGCAGAGGTAGGTCAGGGCGAAGGTAGAGAGGATGGCCATCGCATAGCCAACCATCCAGCCTCCAAGTACCGCATTCAATTCGCGGGCACCGTCCTTGTCAGCACAACTTCGCAATCCGCTCCAACCGCGGCATCCCGTACGCGGCGACCCTGGCCGCGCGGCCCTATCCAAAAGAGGCAAGGCCCGGCGCCGGCGAGCCGAACGGGCTCACCTATGCGCTCTTCTAACTCCTCCCAGAGTGATGCGAGCCACGGAAAAAGGTCAAAGGCCACACGCTCGAAGGCATTGAACGCCACGGCGCTTGAAAACTGCAACGGAGGGCTCTCCGCGAATGCGGCCGCCACGCCCCCGTTATCGAAAGCGTGCTGGTCGATGGCCCCGAACATCGCGGCGGTCTTGTTAGAAATCGTTCGCGGCGGTATGAACATGACGACGTCGTGAACTGGCAGGGCCGGCAGCGGGGAGACGTGTTCGCCCCGGCCCGTGGCGTGTGCGGTTCCGCCTACAAGGAAGAACGGGACGTCGCTGCCGAGGGCATTTGCGACCTCGCCGATGAGTTCAGACGAGATGGCGGGCCAGTGACCCGCAAGCAACGAAAGGACGCTCGCTGCGTCCGAGGTCCCACCGCCAAAGCCCCCGGCAGCAGGAATGTTCTTGTGCAGGTGTATTTGGAACGCCTCGCGGCTGTGCCCGGAACGGTCTCCGAGGAGCCTTGCCGCCCGGAGCGCAAGGTTCGTCTCGTCCGAGGGAGTGCCTGAGGCAAACGGCCCGGAGACCCGGATGCCCCACGCGCCAGCCGGGC
>JANPDX010000500.1:0-4293 GCA_031431695.1 Dehalococcoidia bacterium | reverse complement strand
GAGATCTCGGGGAAGTACTCGCGCACGGGCCGCATGAGGCCCACCCTGCCCTCTTCGACCAGCAGCAGCACGCAGGCCGCAGTCACCGGCTTGGTCGCCGAGAGTATCGGAAATATCGCATCGACCGGCAGCGGAGTCGCTTCTCCCGGTCGCAGGGTGCCGTAGGCTTCGTGAAGGAAGATGACCCCGCGCCGGGCGGCAAGCACCACCAGCGCCGGGTGCGTACCGTCTTCAACCCACCCCCTGGCGAGGTTCTTGACGCGCTCGACCCCCGCGGCCGGCATACCCGCTTCTTGCGGCGTCCCCTCGCGAAGTCCCATTGATCGCCTCTCCCTGCCCGCTGGACTTGCGCCCTTGTTCGTCACGCGGTGGCCGGGCGGCGCGGATTCTAGCACACTCCTACACCGGTCGAGAATCTCGTCTACAATTCCCACGCATGGCTGAAACCACCACAGTGACCGTGCTTTTTACTGACGTTGTCGGTTCGACGGGCATCCGAACGGGCCGTGGAGATACGGCTGCCCACGTAATCATGAGCACCCACAACGACCTCGTGCGGGTCGAAATCGAAAAACACGCCGGACACGAAGTCAAGACTATTGGCGACAGCTTCATGGTCGCCTTCGATTCGGCGCGGCGCGCGGTTGAATGCGCGATAGCCGTCCAGCGCTCGCTGGCAGATCACAACCGGCGGAACCCGGGCGAGCCGGTGGTGGTGCGAATCGGCCTCCACACGGGCGAAGCGATCAGCGAGGGCGGCGACCTCTTCGGTTCGAGCATCGATGCAGCCGCGAGGATCATGTCGCGCGCCGAGGGCGAACAAATCCTGGTTTCCGATGTCCTTAAGGCGGTAATGGGCGCTGCCAAAGAGATCCAGTTCGCGGATCGCGGGCGCTTCCGCCTCAAGGGTTTCCCGGACCGCTGGCACCTGTTCGAAATTGCGTGGAGGCAGGATGAGCCCGCGCCAACCGCAATCGAACTCGATCAAACGCCGTTCGTCGGCCGCCCCGAAGAACGCGACCGTTTGCGAAAACTTCTGGACGCCGCCCAGGCCGGCCGAAGCGCCATCGTCCTGATCGGTGGAGAACCCGGTGTCGGCAAGACCCGCCTCGCCGCCGAAGTGGTGGCCGAAGCCCGGACGCGCGGCATGTTCACCACCAGTGGGCGCTGCTACGACATGAAGGGTGCGCCCCCCTATATCCCGTTCGTTGAGGCGATCGAGTATTCGCTTCGGGTTACTCCGCCAGAGAACTTTCGGGCCGCCCTCGGTGACGCGGCATCGGAGCTTGCCAGGCTCATCCCCAGGATAAGAAGCCTCTACCCCGATCTGCCTCCAACGTTCGACCTCCCGCCGGAACAAGCACAGCACCTCATGTTCGAGAACATCTGCGATTTCTTCGAACGGGCGGCGGCGGTCCAGCCCATCGTCCTCGTCCTCGATGACCTGCACTGGGCTGAAGAATCGACCGCACTGTTACTGGAACACGTCGCCCAAAGGCTCGAGCGCGTGCCATTCGTCCTCATCGGCACCTACCGCGACATCGAAGTCGAGCGAGCCAGCCCGTTTGCGCGGTCCATGGAGCGCCTCACGCGGAGAAGCACGGTCCATCGCATCACCCTCCGGCGGCTGGGAAAGCCTGAAGTCGGTGAGATCATCAGCAGGCTCGCGGGCCGGGCAGCGCCTGAGCCGCTTGTCGAAGTGTTCTTTCGGGAGACCGAGGGCGTCCCCTTCTTCGTGGAGGAGGTCTACCGCTACCTCTCCGAAGAGCATCGCCTCGTCGATGGAGCCGGGAATTGGCGCGCGGACGTAAGCATCGGCGAAGTCGAGGTGCCGGAAAGCGTGCGAATGGTGCTCGGGCGCAGGCTCGACCGCGTGGCGGAGGATGTTTTGCGCGTCCTCACGCTGGCGGCGGTCATCGGCAAGGCCTTCACGTATGAGTTCCTGCGCTCCCTGGCCACGGAATCCGAAGATGCGCTGCTGGATGCCATCGACGAGGCGGAACGGGCGCACCTGATCGTTGCCACCGAAGGGCGCGACCCACACTTCACCTTCGCGCACGAACAGATCCGCCAGACCTTGCTCGGCCGGATTTCCTTTCCGCGGCGGCAACGATTCCACCTTCGCGTGGCCGACACGATTGAGCAGACCTACGCGCCCGACCTGGAGGAGCACGTCGCCGACCTCGCCTTCCACCTCCAGCAGGGCGGCGCAGCCGACCGCGCCCGCGACTACTTGATTCGCGCTGGAGACGCCGCCGCCGCGCGGTTCGCCACCGCGGAAGCCCTCGCCGCCTACGGCACCGCGATTGACCTCGCTGGCTCGGGCCCGGACCGGCGGCGCGCGCTGCTCCAGCGCGCACGGCTGCTGCTCGGCCTCTTTCGCGGCAAAGAAGCAGCTATCGATCTGGAGGAGGCAGCCCAGCAGGCCCGCGACGCGGGAGAACCCGCCGAGGAAGTGGAAGCGCTCCTGGGACTGGGCAACGCGTACTACTTCGTCGCGCTCGATGAGGCGTCCGCCATCGACAAGTCGAAGGCCGCGTTTGAACGCGCCCATGAACTGGCCTCGGATCTTGGCAACCGGAGCGCGCAGGCACGCGCCCTGATACCCACGCATCGCTTCGTGGATTACGACCCGCCCTATCGTGACGAGGCACTCGAGAATGTGGCCCGTGCCGAAGCCCTCGCCGAGCAACTCGGAGATTCGGGCCTCCTTGTTGACGCTCGGCGGGCGAGGCTTCGCTTCATGGACGGAGAAGAGGCCGAGGCCCAGCTGCAACCCATCTGGAAGGCATTGGAAGACCGCAACGACCTCGTCTCCCTGAATGAGCACGCGTTCTATTCGATGTGGACGTACCTCCGCCGGCTTCGTCTCCAAGAGTGCGTCGATTGCTGCGACGAGGGTTTCCGGCTGGCGCGGAGGATCGGCGCCGAGCCGGTGCAGTACGGGACGATTAAGGCGCTCGCACTCATCGAACTCGGGCGCTTCGGAGATGCGTGGGCTGCCCTCGAATCCGAGATCGCGGACGAAGCGCATCCTTTCGGGCGTACCTTCCGGGAAATGGGCGAGGCGGTGTACTTCCTCGAAAGCGGCGATTACAAGCTGGCGGCCGAACGGGCGCAAAAGGTGATCCCGGATGCCGAAGCGCTCGGGCGCGCATGGATGATCCCCTGGGCGCGGACCGTGCTTGCCGGGGCCTTGCTCCAGGGCGGAAGTGCTGCAATCAAAGACGTGCCCAGGCTCTTCGAGGACGCCGGACGGCAGGGCGCCCGGCAGCTGAGAGTGGACTTCCTTCTTACCGCCGGAGAAGGAGCCGAGGCCCTTCGCCTCTGCGACGACTCGATCGAAGACAGCGTGCGCCGGGGAGGCACCCGTGAACGCCTGCCAATGTCAGAACGCCGCACGCGCGCGTTGCTGCTGCTCGGGAGGGCCGCCGAAGCGCTCGATACCTGCGATGCCGCCCTCGTCGAGGCCGAGCCCGCGAACGCCCGGCTCATCGCCTGGCGTTTGCAGGCTGCTCGCGCGGCGGCGTTGGCCGCCCTCGGAGACAACCAGGGAGCCGCCGCGGCGCGGGCCAAAGCCGCGAACCTGGTGCAGGAGGTGGCGAAGACCATCGCTCTCCCCGCCGCCCGCAAGCGGTTCCTTTCCCAGCCAGCCGCCCTCGAAGTGCTCGCCAGCAGCACAACATCCTGAAAGCCCGCTTCGCGGGAGAAAGAATGGCACCAATGGAACTTCGACCGGGAACCGCTGAAGAAGCTGGGATGGACCCGGAGCGGGTGCAGCGCCTGCGGGCACTGTGCGCGAGCTGGGTGCCGGAAAATGCACAGGCGATCGCCGTTGCCGTCGCGCGAAAAGGGGTGCTCTTCCTGCACGAGGCCTGGGGCCAGTTGCGGCCCGGTCCCGACGGCCCGCAAGTCACTACGGACGCCATCTTTCCGCTCCGCTCCACGAGTAAGCCATTCACGGCCACCTGCGTCCAGATCCTTGTCGAAGACGGCCTCCTGGACCTCAACCGTCAGGTCGTCCAGTACATCCCCGAGCTTCGCGGTGATAACAAGTCCGCCATCTCGATACACCACCTCTTGACGCACACTTCAGGGATTGATGATGCTGCCGCTCTCAGGCACATCCAGGTGGCTGGACGAACGAGGCAAATCCCCGCGCCGGAGCCCACCGAACACCCGGCCGTGAGCAAGATGCTACACAGCATTTACGATGCGCCGCTGGCGTACGCCGTCGGTCAGGAACACGTTTATTCCAACTTCAACTACGCGCTCATCGCGGAAATCGTGCGA
>JANPDX010000499.1:0-4259 GCA_031431695.1 Dehalococcoidia bacterium | reverse complement strand
GCGGGGCCTGCGTGGGTGTGGGTGGCGGAGATCATTACGTTCGTGGCAGGGATGCCCGGCCGTTCGGCGATAAGTTCGCGGGCGCGGGCGGCGAGAAAACTCCCGATCCCGATGAGGTCGCAAACGACCAGCGCAACCCGGGTTGTGCCGTCATCTATAAAGATAGCGCGCGCATAGAGCGGGTCATGCACGCCGAGTGAGACATCGGTGCGTCCGCCGTAGCCGTCCAGGGCGGTCCCAACAGGAGGGGTGATATCGATCGTGGCAGCGCCTATTCGCATGGGCGGGAAGCGTACAGCGGTCGAATCGTTTCCGCGACTCTTCGACGATGGTGGCGCAACGCCGTAGGTTTGGTTGAATGGCTACCCTCTAGCGGACCAGCGATGGCGAAGCTGGTAGGGTGAGGACCGTTGGACGCATGGCGCCGAGCGGGCACGAGGCCCGCAACTACACCGCAGGCCAAATCAGCGGCTGGGCGCCTCGGGTAGGCCGAGATCGTAGCGCTCCTTGGCAGTCGCGCCTTTCGTTTGTGTCTCGATTAGATGGAGCGGGCTTGGCCGCTCCTACGGTCGGGGCTAGTGTTGGTTGAAGGACTCCCTATCGGAGTCTGAATGCACTCGTGGGACAGCAGCTTGTTGCATGCCACCGAATGCCGTCGTAAAGTGATGGTAGCTGGAACGGAAGTGCCGAGTGCGGCACACCAGCTCCCTCCATTGTCCCGGCACCCACGGATTCACCGCGACGGGTGCGGCAACATGCATTGGCATATCAGCGGTTCACCTGGTCCACCCCGGACACACTCTACACACACTTGGTAGTCCCATTGGAAGAAACTGAAACTCAAGCAAACTTGATTACCACAAACGGAAACACCGATGAAGGTTCTGTTGTGGCGCCGGCTCCGCGCCGGCGGACTCGTGCGAAGGCAGCTCCCGCCCCCGAAGATGTCGTCGATGTCGCGGCGGTAGTCGCGCAGGCGGCCGAATCGACGCCTGAAGGCGACGAGGCGCCGAGGACGCGGCGGACGTTCAAGCGCGAGACTCGCGAAGACCAGGCCAAGGGCGAGGCCGCGATGGCCGCTACCCAGGAAGCGCCCGCGCCACCCCAGGAACGCACCTTCCGCCGCGACCAACGCGACAACAACACCAACGGCAGCAATGGCAATGGCAATGCCCCATCAGGCGACCGCGAAAACCGCGGCGAACGCCCGGAACGCGAGAACCGTGAGAACCGCGAAAGCCGGGGGGAGCGCCGCTGGGGACGCGACCGTGGCGAACGCGGTGCCGATAGGGAACAACCCCGCAGCGAACGCGTCTGGCCGCCGCAGGATGGCGGCGACCGCCCCGAGCGCGACGACCGTGGTGGCGCACCCCGCCCGGAACGCATGCAACAGCCTTCGCAGCCGCAGATGGCGCCGCTGAACATCGCCGATATGGAAACCAAAACACGCGAACAGTTGGCCGAGCTTGCCATCGAGATGGGCCTCGAAGAAGCCGCTGTCCTGCGCAAGACAGACCTGATTTTCCGGTTGCTCCAGCACCAGGCCGAAACCCGCGGCAACGTATTCTCGGGCGGCTTCCTGGAAGTGAGCGACGACGGCAACTACGGCTTCCTGCGCGGCGAATCGATGCTGCCGGGACCGCACGACATTTATGTCTCGCAGTCACAGCTTCGGCGCTTCGCGCTGCGACCCGGCGACTATGTCACGGGCCAGGTGCGGCATCCGAAGGACAACGAGAAGTACTACGGCCTGCTGAAGGTCGAAGCGGTCAACGGCATGGACCCGGAAACGGCGAAACGCCGTCCCTTCTTCGAGAACCTGACAGCCATTTTCCCGATTGAGCAGCTCCGGCTGGAAACGACGACGGACAACCTGACGCAGCGGCTGATCGACCTGATCGCGCCAGTCGGGCGGGGCCAGCGCGGCCTTATCGTAAGCCCGCCAAAAGCAGGCAAGACGATGCTCCTGAAGAACATCGCCAACGGCATCGCCACGAACTACCCGGATGTGCATCTCATCGTCCTCTTGATCGGCGAACGGCCAGAAGAAGTGACCGACATGCAGCGCAGCGTCCGCGGCGAAGTAGTGAGCAGCACCTTCGACGAGCCAGTCGAGGACCACACGCGCGTTGCCGAGATGGCACTCGAACGGGCGAAGCGGCTGGTCGAAGGCGGCAAAGACGTGGTCATCCTGATGGACTCGATCACCCGCCTGACGCGAGCTTATAACCTTGCCCTGCCGCCAAGCGGACGAACACTTTCCGGCGGTGTCGATCCTGTTGCGCTGTACCCGCCGAAACGCCTCTTCGGCGCGGCGCGCAAGTGCGAGGAAGGCGGATCGCTCACAGTCCTGGCGACCTGCCTCGTGGACACGGGGTCGCGCATGGACGAAGTCGTCTTCGAAGAATTCAAGGGCACCGGTAACCTGGAATTGCGCTTGGACCGCAAACTGGCGGAACGCCGCTTCTATCCGGCCATCGATGTCCAGGGAAGCGGCACCCGGCGCGAAGAACTCCTGCTCGACGAACGGACCCTGAAAGGTGTCTGGCTCGTCCGCCGGATGACGGCTATGATTTCCCAGAACTCGCCGAATCAGCTCGAATCGACCGAAAGGCTGCTCGAACGAATCGCGAGGACATCAACGAACGAGGAGTTCCTCAGTTCACTCAAGACTGAGCTTTAGGGGCTTAAGCCTCTAAGGGTTCCGCATCGCGGTAATGAGCGGCAGCCGCGATAGCCTGGGAAGGAGCAAGCGAGCAAGGTTAGGTTGAGGCCCCCGCCCACGGCGACGGAGCGATCCGCGCTAACACCTGACAGACACGCTTTATGAGTATCGACGGACGACGCGCACGCTCCCACGCGCATTCGAGGCGCACCGGGCGGTTCACGGTTCACGGACTCGTCGTGACGCTGGCTGTTGGCGCTGTCCTTTTCGCCAGCCAGTTCCCGAACTCATCGAGCGCTATATCCAGCAGCACGGTTCCGACGTTTAGCCTTTCTGGTATGGCGGGCACCACACAGACCCGCTCCCTCACCGCATTCCGCCCTTCGGCAAGCATCCATACGATGGATTCGGTAGCGAACGCGAACCTGCGTTCGGACGTATTGAGCGTCCGCGCAGTGGGCGCTGTTTCGCCGAACTCCTCGCTCTCTTCGGGGGTTGCGGCGGCTGCGGCAAGTTCGGGCGAAGAGGGCGCCGGCGTAAAGCCACTGGCCGACATCATCGACCCACGCAGCCCGATTGTTGAGTACCGCACACAGGGCGGCGACTCGATTAGCGGCATCGCGGCGCGTTACGGCGTTTCGATGGACACAATCCTCGCGAACAACCCGACGCTCAGCGCCAAGAACCCGAACCTGATCCAGAGAGACCAGGTCATCATCGTCCCGCGCAAAGATGGCATCCTCTACAAGGTTGCCTTCGGCGATACCGTGGACAAGATCGTAAAGCAGTACGACAACATCGAGAGCGGCACCGTCGTTGGCTACAAGCCGAACAACATCGCGAACCCCAGCCAGCTTGAGCAGGGACAGTACGTGCTGCTCATCGGCGCGACGATTAAGCCGCCGCCGCCACCTCCACCACCGCCACCAAGGACATCGGCAGGGAACCCCGGCTCGGGTCCCGGTGTGGGCAATACCCCCGGCGGTACGGCGCCGAGGCCTTCTGGCGGCAAGTTTACGAACTTCCCACTCTCAGGCTGGCGCAGCGTAAGCGACGAGTTCGGCACCAGCCGCGGTGGTGGTTCCTACCACACCGGTATCGACCTCGATATGTACAGCTTCACGTTCTCGCCGATCTTCTCGGTATGCGATGGCGTGGTGATTTCCACCGAGTACCTGACCTACAGTTACGGCTACCACGTCATCGTGGACTGCGGCGACGGCTGGACAACGCTCTACGCGCACATGAGCCAGATCAACGTCACTCCGGGCCAACGCATCGCGGCGGGAGCAACCCTGGGCATGACCGGATTGACCGGTTTCACGACGGGCCACCACCTGCACTTCGAGATCCGGTACAACGGCGGCTACGTGAACCCGGCCCTGTATCTGAACTTCTGAGTTTGCCCCTGCTTTCGTCCCGAAGCGCCAACCGGCACTGCCGTTAGAATCCGTAGGCCGGACGTTGCCCGGCGTTGGAGATTCAATGGCGGGTGCGCTTTCCGGGATCCGTGTGCTCGAACTCGCCGAAGGTGTGAGCGGGCCCTACTGCGGCAAGCTGCTCGCCGGCCTCGGCGCGGACGTCATCAAGGTAG
>JANPDX010000498.1:0-3671 GCA_031431695.1 Dehalococcoidia bacterium | reverse complement strand
CGGCCGAAGATTGGCAACCGGTTGCTGCAGGGTTCCGGGATCGGTCACTTCGAGGAGCACCAGAAGCAACTTGATGAATGGTTGAACACCAGAGTCCACTAGGTCGGGGGGAACCTTGGAAATGCCGCTCTTTCCGATTCGCACGGTGTTGTTTCCGGGGATGCCCCTGCCCCTCCGGATTTTCGAGGATCGTTACAAGGTCATGATCTCCGAGCTCCTCGCGAGCGGCGGAGAGTTTGGCGTGTTGTTGATTCGCGAAGGTGCCGAAGTTGGCGGTGGTGCACGGCCGCACGACGTAGGGACGCTCGCGCGAATCGAAGAGTGTACGGAAATCGAAGGCGGCCGCTATGTGCTGGATGCGCGCGGTTCGCGGAGGTTCCGGCTGCGCCGAATGCTTTCGCCGCGGCCCTATCCGTTTGGTGATATCGAAGTGCTGAGTGACGGACCGGAGCCGCTGACGCCGCCGCTGACCCACGCGATGGAAACGGTGAGGACTACATTCCCCCTGTATTTTCGGCTGGCGATGTCGTTGACGGACCAGTGGGCCGAGGGGATGAAGCTGCCCGAAAAGCCGCATAATCTTGTGAACTTCCTCGGGCCGTGGCTCCAAATCGAGGAAGAGACGAAACAAAAACTGCTGGAATTGGTGACTGCCCAGGAGCGAATAGCGTATCTCGCCGAAGTGCTGGACGACCTTCTGACCCGGACGCGAGAAGAAGTGGACGAACACCGGCGGAAGAAGTTCCGGGCGATCGGGTCAGGGAATTAGGTTTCAGACGTCAGCGGTCGGCACTCGGCACTCGGCACTCGGTATCACATGCTGCGGAGCAGGCGAATGCGCTCTTCGATCGGCGGGTGGGTGTTGAACATGTTGTTTAGAAAGCTGGCGTGCTCTTTCAGTGGGTTGGAAATGTAGAGGTGGGCGGTCGCTTTGTTTGCGGCTTCGAGGGGTTCCGGATCCGAAGAGATCTTTTCGAGAGCGCGGGCGAGGGCGTCCGGGTGGCGGCACAACAACGCCCCGCTGGAGTCCGCGAGGTATTCGCGCTGGCGGCTGATACCGAACTTGATTGCCTGGGCGACGATTGGGGTGAGTATCGCGAGGACGATTGCGATCAGAATGATGACAAGTTGCAACCCGCCGCCGCCTTTGCCCTTGTTGCTCCTGCGGCCGCCGGAGCCCATGAAGCTCCAGCGCAGAAACACGTCGCTGATGAGGGCGATCAGGCCGACGAGGACGGTTGCGAGGGTCATGATGCGGATGTCGTAGTTGCCAATGTGCGACATTTCGTGGGCAATGACGGCTTCGAGTTCGATGGGCTCCAGCTTGTCGAGGAGGCCGCGGGTGACGACGACGTGGGAATGTTGTGGGTCGCGGCCCGTGGCGAAGGCGTTGGGCGCCGAATCCTCCATGACCCACGTCCGGGGCATGGGAAGTCCAGAGCCGATAGAGAGGTTCTCGACCCGGCGGACGAACTCCCATTCCTCTTCCTTGGTGACTTCGTGGGCGCCGGATATGGAAAGGACGACGCTCGATGAGACGTAGTAGCTGACCACCGCGTAGAGGATCAGGCCGATGCCAACGACGCCAAGGATGCCAATGGGAAGGCCGAGGGCGATGGTTATGACACCGACGAGGAGGCTGAGGACGACCACAAACGCGACCATGAGGACCCAGGTGCTCCGTTTATTGGCGGAGACGCGGTCCCAGAGGAGGACGGAGCCGGGGATGGGGACGGATTCAGGATTCACGATTCACGATTCACGATTTGTTGTGGTGCTGCGAAACCTCGCGTGCCGGCGCGGGTCTTCAGGGTTCGTTTGGATGCGACGACCATTGCCACGATTTCGTTCGCCTCCCTATGCAGATCGGTGACCGCGCTTCTGGTCGCAATCTGCGTTTCTGCAAGCACTTCCAGCCAGTACGCGGTCTCGTCGGCTTCTTCTTCCACAATGGCAAGCTTGGCCAGTATCTCGTTGAGCGAGCGTCCCCGACATGAAGCGCGGTAGTTGGAGCCAACAGAGGTTGAGCAGCGAACCAATTGCGCAACTATCGGGTTTGAAACGGCATCCTTCGGCAGCTTCCGGCAAAGCCAAACGCAATCCGTGCCAAGCTTTTGGGTTCGAGCCTTGAACTCAGATTCGTCCACGGCGCACGCCCACAAATCGTGAATCGTGAATCGTGAATCGTGAATTCATTGCGCGGCCGGGGGGTTGGCCCCGAAGCTCACCTGTACGTCTTCGCGGGCGCCTTCTTCGGCTTCGTAGAATTCGGCGGGTTCGAAGTTGAACATGCCAGCGACGATGGAGCTCGGGATGGTGGCGGTCTTTTCGTTGTAAACGCGGACGTTGGAGTTATAGAACTGGCGCGCGTAGGCGATTTTGTCTTCGGTGTCGGTAAGTTCGCGCTGAAGCTCGATGAAGTTCGTGTTGGCTTTCAGATCCGGGTATGCCTCGGAGACAGCGAAGAGGCTGCGGAGGGCGCCGGTCAGCATGTTGTCGGCCTGTGCGGCCTGGCCGGGGGTTGCGGCGCGGTCGAGCATGGCTCGGGCGCGGGTCACGTTCTCGAGCGTCTCTTTTTCGTGGGCCGCGTAGCCCTTCACGGTCTCGACGAGGTTCGGGATAAGGCTGCTGCGGCGCTTCAGCTGGACGTCAATGCCGGCGTACGCTTCCTTGACGCGGATGCGCGCCCGGGCGAGGCCGTTATAGACGCCGATGAGCCAGGCCACGATGACCAGCACAACGACGGCGATAACAATGAGGGTAATAATCAGGGCCACGAAGAAATGCTCCTGGTAGGGGTCAGCGCGATCCTAGCACAGCCGGCGGAACGGGCCGGGATAGGACGTGGGACAGGAGAGTCATGGATGGAGGCGAACGGAAGAGGCGCCGCCTTTGCGCTGCCATCCGTGTCGGACTACAACAGCACGCCCTCCGCGAGCAGGTCCGCGATTTCGTCCATGTCCAGGCCGATGATGCGTTCGCAGATGTCGAGTGTGTGCTCGCCCAGGAGCGGAGCCGGGCCGGGGACGCATCCGGGGGTCTCCGAGAGGACGGCGGCTGGACCGTCGTGGGCTTCGCGGCCCGCTTCCGGGTGGTCGACGTACTGGTAGTAGCCACGGGCGCGGATGTGTTCGTCGCGGTCGAGGAGGTCCTGGGCGTTCTGGACGATGCCAGCGGGGACGCCGGCCGCCTGGAGCTTCGCGGTAACCTCCGCGGCGGGTTGCCCCGCGACCCATGAACCGACCAGCGTTTCGAGTTCGTCTTCGTTCTGTTTGCGGGCGGCGAAGGTGGCGAACTTCGGCTCGGTGGCGGTGGTGGCGTGGCCGAGGGCACTGGCGGCGGCGACCCATTCGGCGTCGCTACGGCAGGCGATGACGACCCATCGGTCGGGCGAGCCGACTGATTCCGTGTCATCGGCACAACGAAAAGCACCGTGCGGCGAGGCGGAGACGCTTCGGTTGCCGGTGCGGGATGGGTTCGTGCCATTCACAAGGCGTTCGGCGACGCCTGTGCCGAGGGTGTTCACGACTGATTCGAGTTGGGGCAATTCGATGCACTGGCCTTTGCCGGTGCGGTTGCGGTAACGAAGCGCCGCCAGCATGGCCGTCACGGTGTGGCCGGGGTTGACGACGTAGTCAGGGTAGTTCGTGCCGATGCCAAAGGGCGGGCGA
>JANPDX010000497.1:0-37177 GCA_031431695.1 Dehalococcoidia bacterium | reverse complement strand
CTGGGATTTCGTGGCCTGAGCCTGCCGTGCAAGCCGGCGTGGGGACCTGGCTCCTCAGAAGACCTGAACTACAACCTTCCGGATTTCGACCCGCTCTGGGCATGCATTCAAGAGAACGACCTGCCATTCACGTTCCACGTCTCGACCGGAAAGGATCCGCGGGCCGCGCGCGGCAACGGCGGGGCGGTCATCAACTACGTCATCCACTCGCTTGCGCCGACCGCCGAGCCGATCGTGAACATGTGCTCATCTGGCGTGCTGGACCGGTTCCCGGACCTGCGGTTCGCCAGTATTGAGGCCGGAATCGGTTGGGTGCCATGGATGCTGCGAGCGATGGATGAAGCCTACGAACACCATCATTTCTGGGCGTTCCCGAAGCTCCAGATGATGCCGAGCGACTACTATCGAAAGCACTGCTTCGCCTCGTTCCAGGAAGACCCTCCTGGCATCGACCTGATGCGCGAATACGGCCTCGGCGACAACTTCATGTGGGCGAATGACTACCCGCACCATGAGGGTTCGTGGCCACACTCCGAGCAAGCGATTGAGCGGACCATGGGCCAGTTGAGCGATGAAGAGCGGGGCAAGATCCTCGGGCTCAATGCCGCGCGCTTCTTCGATTTCGATGTGGACATGCTCGTTGCGAATCGCATCGACCTCGGTGGGGGCCGCGCGGGCGGCTAAGTATCCGTGCCGGTTCGTGACGCATCGACGAGGTGTTGCAAGTCAGCCAGTGTGTTGACGTTATGGAAACTAGTTAGTCTGGGGTCGATGGCGCGCAGAGCCGGTTCCTCGACGATCAGCGGGTTGAGGCGCTCGACCGCAGCGGTCAGGCGGCGCTCGCCCCCCACGAACATCCCGGCAAGGTCGGCGAGGCAGTTCGCCCGGTACAGCGCCGTTAGCGGCTGGAGCCGCTCGCCGACGCGCGGGCAGACCACCAACGCGCTTCCAGCTGCCAGTTCCCGAAGCAACGTCACAAGTCCAGGCTGCAGCAGTGGCGCATCACACGAAGTAACGAACGCCCAGTCCGTTCGGATGTGTTGAAGGCCAGCGACAAGCCCGGCCAGTGGGCCGAGGTATGGCACCTCATCGACCACGATGGTCATCGGGACATCCGACTGAAGTGCCGGTAAGGCCTGGCCCGGTGCAGTCACGACCACGATCGCCGCGCAGTCCGGCTCCAGCGCGCGCAACACCCACTGTACGAGTGGCTCGCCATCCAGCATCGCAGCCGCCTTGTCGCGGCCGAGGCGGCTGCTGCGGCCGCCCGCAAGGATTACCCCGGTAATGTCGCTAACCGTCACGGCAGTCCCCTGGTTTTGCGTTGTCATGCACTACGGGCCATCGTATCGCGGACGCGTCGCCGGTTGCGCTCGACCCTCGAACCGCGTACGAAGACATCACACCCACGATATGAGGCTGACCATGGACTTCACGATTCCCAGCGACATCCAGGATCTCTTGAAAGAGATCGACGCCTTCATCGAAGACCAGATCAAGCCGCTTGAAGCCCAGGACGACAACATGCGGTTTTTCGACCATCGGCGTGAGTATGCACGAACCGATTTCGAGAATGGCGGCGTGCCCCGGAAAGACTGGGAGGACCTCCTGGCGGAAATGCGGCGCCGGGCCGACAAGGCGGGACTCCTGCGTTTTGCACTCCCGAAGCGCTACGGCGGCCGGGACGGCACCAACCTCGCTATGGCGGTCGTCCGCGAGCATCTTGCCGCCAAGGGCCTGGGACTCCACAACGATCTCCAGAATGAATCGGCGGTCGTGGGCAACTTCCCTACGGTGAAGATGTGGGAACGCTATGGCTCGGACGCGCAAAAGAAACAGTTCCTGGAAGGGATGTTCACGGGCGAAACGCGTGTGGCGTTTGGCCTGACAGAGCCCAACCACGGCAGCGATGCAAGCTGGTTGGAAACCAAGGCCCTGCGCGACGGAGACGACTGGGTTATCAACGGCCAGAAGCGTTTCAACAGCGGCCTGCACAACGCCACGCACGACCTGATCTTTGCCCGAACGTCGGGCGACGAGGGCAAGCCCAAGGGCATCAGTTGCTTCATCGTGCCGACGAAGGCTGAGGGCTTCTCGGTGGACTTCATGTGGTGGACCCTGAACATGCCGTCTGACCATGCCGAAGTGACGCTCACGGACGTACGGGTGCCGGCCGATGCAATGCTCGGCCAGGAAGGCGACGGCCTCGCGTTGGCGAACACCTTCACGCACGAGAACCGCATCCGCCAGGCGGCGTCCGGCGTGGGCGCCGCGCAGTACTGCATCAATCAATCGGTTGCCTACGCAAATCAGCGAATCACGTTTGGCCAGCCTCTTTCAACGCGGCAGGCAATTCAATGGCCACTTGCGGAATTGCAGACCGAATGCGAAATGGTACGGAATCTCGTGTACAAGACCGCCTGGCAACTCGATTCGACCGACCACATGGAGATCAGCGACAAGGTAGCCATGTGCAACTACCGTGCGAACCGCCTCGTTTGCAACGCCGCCGACCAGGCGATTCAAACACACGGGGGCATGGGATACACTCGCCACATGCCGTTCGAGCATATTTACCGACACCACCGCCGCTACCGAATCACCGAAGGTTCCGAGGAAATTCAGATCCGTCGGGTAGCACAGGTTCTCTTCGGCTACAGAAAACCGCAAAATCAGCCCGAACAGTGATCGAAGTCACAGACGACACTTCAAGAATCACGGAAGCTTCCCATAGGCGTAGCTTGCCGTGCGCGGCGGGCGGTGGGGGATCCGTTGCCTTACCAGGTCCTGCTGCATGAGGACTACGTGGAAGTCCGGTTCGAGGGTGTTCTTGATGGCGCCCTCAGTTTCGACGACGCCGCGCTGGAATCGGTGGTGTCGCTACCGCGGGTGCTGCTCGACTACACGGGCGTGACTGAAATCAATGCAGACGCTTACGTGCTCGCCGAGCGGGCCCGCAAGGGTGAGGCTCAGGGTCTCAAAGTGGCGATCTACGCCCCGCGACCAGCGTTGTTCGGACTGAGCCGCCAGGCGCTCCAACTCGGCGGCGTGCGGGAAGGCGTGTCAGTCGGCGTATTCTCAGACCTTGAATCCGCCCGCACCTGGCTCATGGCCAGTTAGAAGCGAACCAACCGAACGTTGTGGATCCCGTCGATCGCCTCGATGGCCGCGATCTGTTCCGGGGTTGGCGCCTCATCGACGGCGATGAGCATGAGCGCGCGCCCGCGCCGGCCCCGTCGTCCGACCTGCATCGATTGGATATTGATGTCGTACTTGCCCAGGAGCGTCCCGACGCGTCCGATCATGCCCGGGCGGTCTTCGTTGTCACAGGCAAGGAGCGACGTGCCTCGTTCAGGCATCAAGTCAATATCCAGCCCATTCAGCAACACGATGTGCGCCTGACCGTGCTCGATGGTGCCGCCAACGGTGACTTCATCGTCGCTGGTAAGCACTTTGAGGTTGATGAGGTTATTGAACACCTCGTGGGAGGTGCGCTGGGTCTCGGCGATATCCCAGCCGCGGGACTGGGCGATGAGGTTCGCGTTCACAATGTTGACGGTCTCTTCGCTGATCGGCTTCAGGAGCCCTCGAATGACCGAAGCCTTGAGCGGTGTCACGTCGTATTCGGCAATCTCTCCGGAGTACTCGATCTCTATCGACTTGAGTTTCCCGGTGGCCAGTTGCGTGGCGACGGTGCCGACAAGTTCGGCCACAGCCATGTAAGGTCCGACCACTTTGAGCGTTTCGGGCGCAAGCATCGGCGCGTTGACGGCGTATCGCGCGGGACGGCCTGAAAGGACATCGACGATCTGTTCGGCGACGTCCACAGCCACGCGTTCCTGGGCTTCGGCGGTGGATGCGCCAAGGTGTGGCGTCGTGATGATCCGTGGATCGCCAAGCAACGGGTTTTCCGCGTCAATCGGCTCAGCGGTGTAAACGTCGATCGCGGCGCCGGCCACCTTACCAGACTGCACCGCGGCCGCGAGGGCCGCCTCATCGATGATGCCGCCGCGAGCAACATTCAAGAGCCGAACGCCAGGCTTCATGCGCTCGAACTGGTCCGCCCCAATCATGCCCCTGGTCGCGGCGGTCATCGGCACGTGAACGCTGATGAAGTCCGCGGTCGAGATGAGCCCCTCGAAATCGGCTGGCTCGGCGCCAAGGCTGCGGACGCGCTCCTCCGAGACGTAGGGGTCATGTGCCAGTACCCGCATGTCCAGGCCCAGGCCACGGCGGGCGACTTCGGAGCCGATTGGCCCGAGCCCAATGACGCCGAGCGTCTTGCCTCGGACTTCCGTGCCGACATAGGTTTTGCGATCCCACTTGCCAGCGCGCATTGATGCATCGGCCTGGGGAATGTGGCGGGCGAGCGCCATGAGCAGTGCGATCGTGTGTTCGGCGGCCGCAATAGTGTTGCCCTGTGGAGCGTTGACGACGATGACCCCCCGCTCCGTGGCCGCGACCAGGTCAATGTTATCGACGCCCACGCCTGCCCGGCCGATAACCTGAAGGCGTGTCCCGGCCTCGATGATGGCCCGCGTCACCTTCGTTTCACTTCGCACGACGAGTGCTTCGTAGTTTTCGATGGATGCGACCAGCGAGTCGGCGGACTGTCCCGTCTTCACATCAACATCACCGGCCATTCGCAACAATTCGATACCTTCAGGGGCAACCGGATCTGCGATGAGGATTCGTGGCCGACGGTCTTCTGGCATGGTGGTGCGGTTCTCCCTGAGCATTTTGAGCGCGAGTTCGATCGCGGCCGGAATCCTCGTTTTTGCGGACTCCCACCGGCTAATAGTGCCCTGGTCGACACCGAGCGCGGTCGCCATGCCGGCCTGCGAGAGGCCAAGTTCGGTTCGGATCGCACTGAACTCGCTTGCGTTCATAGCGATGCAGTATGCATGGATGACTGAAGCCATGCAATCTGCATGGCTTCAGCGAAGGACATCCGATGTCGCCCGTGCCTCAGGCGAGGAGCTTCTCGACAACGTCTAGCGCTTCGGCGACGTCTGATTTCTGGACCCAACCGAGGTGGCCGATCCGGAAGATCTTGCCATCGAGCTTGCCCTGGCCACCGCCCAGCACAACGCCGAACTCTTCGCGGGCCCGTTTGCTCAACGCTTTCGCGTCCACGCCTTCGGGCCACCAGACAGCGGTGACCGTATTCGAAGCAAACTGCTCGTTCATTGGCACAAGTTTGAGGCCCATGCTTTTCACGCGGTCGCGCGTGTAGTTCGCGATGTCTTCGTGCCGCGTGAAGACGCCTTCGAGGCCCTCCGCGTGGAGCAATTCGAACGCCTTGTCCATCGCGTAGTAGATCGAAAGGGCAGGCGTCCACGGGTTCTGGAGCTTTGCAAGGGAATCGCGGGTCCTCGCCGCATCGAAGTAAAAGCGGGGCATCGTTGCCTCCGCGTTCGCTGCCCAGGCGCGCTCGCTCATATAGACGAACGCCAGCCCCGGCGGCACCATCCAGCCCTTTTGCGAGCCGCTGACAACCACATCGAGACCCCAGCGCTCAACCGGGCAGGGAATGGAACTCATGCTGCTCACCGCGTCCACGATGATGAGGCGGTCGCGCTTCTTGACTTCCCTGGCGATCAGCTCCAGGGGGTTGGTGACGCCGGTAGAAGTCTCGTTGTGGGTGACGAGCACGGCTTTGATGTTGGCGTCGTCATCGAGCATCTGCCCGATGGCGATCGGATCGGCTGATTCGCCCCATTCGGTGGCATAACTGACTACGTCCGCGCCGTACGTCTTCGCAATGCTCTTCAGGCGATCGCCGAACGAACCAATGGAGACGGAAAGCACCTTGTCGCCGGGGCTAAGAGTGTTGACGACGGCGACTTCAAGCCCGCCGGTCCCCGAGGTGGTGAAAGACATGACATCGCTCGAACTGCCGAAAACCCAGTTCAGGCCGTCGGTCACCCGGCGCAAGATTTGGGCGAATTCGGGTCCGCGATGGTTCATCATCTGGCCGGCGCCAGCAGCAAGGACATCTTCCGGACACGGCGTAGGGCCGGGGATCCGCAGGTTCACAGAAATCTCCGAAGAAGTGGGTGCCGTTATCGTCAGCGGTTATCCAAGAGTGGTCAATCGAAGATGGCGGTGCGCGGCGAGAGAACAATCGATGCGCGCCCCGAGGTTCATCGATACGTTCACACGCTAGACTTACGGAATGGACAGCGACCCGCGCAGAAACTTACCATCGGTTGATTCGCTGACCGGCGCCCTCGGCCCGCGGCCCGAGCCACCGGGCTATCTGACGGAAGCAGCGCGAGTCCTGCTGTCGCGAGTTCGGAACGAATCCTCGCCAACTTCGAGGGTGCCCAACACTGAGGACCTCGCGAGCGAGCTTATTCGGGAACTCGAAGCCGCAGCACGGCCCTCGCTGCGACGGGTAATCAACGCCTCCGGGGTGCTTCTTCAGACGAATCTTGGGCGGGCGCCGCTCAGCCGGAACGCTCTGGCGGCGATGGCCGAAGTGGCCGCCGCTTCGAACCTCGAATACGACCTCGCGGAAGGCTCGCGGGGGAGTCGCCACGAGCATCTTCGAAACCTGATCAGCCAGACCACCGGCGCGGAGGATGGCATCGCCGTGAACAACAACGCCGCAGCACTGTTCATGGTCCTCCAGGCTTTCTGCCAGGGCCGGGAGGTAATCGTCTCGCGCGGCCAGGCAGTCGAAATTGGCGGGGGCTTTCGCATCCCCGATGTGATCCGCCAGAGTGGCGCACGGCTGATCGAAGTCGGGACGACGAACCGAACGTACGCCCGCGACTACGAGGCAGCGATCGGTCCGGAAACCGCGGCGATACTCCGGGTTCACGCGTCCAGCTTCAGAGTGACCGGATTCACGGCTGAGCCTTCGGCAGCTGAACTTGTCGCTATCGCAAGGTCCCACTCAATCCTGAGTATTGACGACCTGGGGAGCGGTTGCCTTGTCAAGACTGAGGACTACGGTCTCGGGCACGAGCTAACGGTGCAGGAATCGCTGGGCGCTGGGATGGATCTTGCCCTGTTCAGCGGCGACAAGCTCCTTGGTGGGCCGCAGGCGGGCATTATCGCGGGCCGGGGAACGCTCGTTGCCGAACTGCGGCGCCATCCGCTGGCAAGGGCCCTCCGGCTGGACAAGATCGCTATCGCGGCGCTCAACGCCACGCTCTACTCGTACCTGATGCAACGCCAGGACGATGAAATACCGGTCTGGCAGATGCTTCGGCGCGATACCTCGGGACTGCGGAGAAGGGCAAGAAAATGGGCACGCTCCGCGGGTGAGGCGGGCGCCGTCATCGGTTCGACAACGATGGTGGGAGGGGGAGCGCTGCCGGGCCAATCGGTCCCGACATTCTGCGCGACGCTCCGAGCGCCATGGGGAGCCACCGAGACCGCCAGGCGGCTTCGCAACGGGCGAATCCCGATAGTCGGCAGGGTGCAGGACGAAACAGTGTTGCTCGACCCACGGACCGTTGAACCGGCCGACGACCACATCGTTGGGGCGGCGATTAGAACGCTGTTTGAGCAGCCAACAGACGCCTAGACGCGGCCCCATCCATTGCTACGAAGAATTGACCCTCGCGCGCGCCGCGGACTATAGTCGGTCGAAAGTTACGGATTTCACAACCGCTGCTATGAGCCTCGAAATCCCTGAAGTCGTGATCAATCGCCTGCCCGTGTATGCGCGTGCGCTGACTGAATTGGCGGCGCGCGGAGACACGGTTGTGAGTTCTCAGGCACTCGGTGAACTGCTGGATGTGACTCCCGCCCAGATTCGCAAGGATCTCAGCTACTTCGGGCGCTTTGGCAAACAGGGCCGCGGATACAACGTCAAAACGCTCCTTTCGACCCTTCGCGAAATCCTTGGAATCGACCGTCAGTGGCGATTGTGTCTCGTCGGCGTCGGCCGCCTCGGCCAGGCGATTGCGGAGTACGGCGGCTTTGGTCCACAGGGGTTCGAAATCGCGGCCGCGTTCGATGCGAACCCGGAAGTCGTCGGTCGCGAAATCGGAGGTGTCATCGTCCGCCCGATCGACGAACTCGAACGATTCCTGCGAGACTTTCGCGTGGATATTGGAATCGTCGCAGTCCCGGCGAACGACGCGCAGGGGGTCGTTGATAAGCTCGTGGCCTTTGGCATCCGCGCGATCCTGAACTACGCGCCGATCACGGCCCATGTGCCGCGAGAAGTCACGATTCGACACATCGATCCGGTCCTCGCGATGCAGAGCATGACCTTCTATATCAAGAAGGGTGAGCGTGGTATTACGTAAAGTTGTTGCATCTGAGTGAGATTTGGTGCCTGTTCACTCTAGTGAGCAATTGGTGCCCAGTTGGTGCCACGACGTTTTGTTATTGGCCTGTTTTGGCGGGTCTCAGGAGGCCAGAGAAGACTTCGGCGGCGGCTCCGCCAAGGCGACGAGAATCAGCCGGTGGCCGTCATCCCGGCGACGGGTTCGAGCGGACCGGAGGGGAGCTGCCGCGGGCGCGCACTGTGAGGGCGTTTTAGCTGGCGGCTTTTTTCTCCGCCTTCTTGGCTTGCTTTGCCTTGGTGGTCACCTTGGGCTTGTTTGTCTTGGCGGGCTTCACTTGTCCCTTAGCCATGGAATGAACTCCTGGCCGCGCAGTAGGCGGCGTTAGGCTCTCACTGTAACTGGCGTGTGACCAGTGAGCCCGCGCCCCGCAAGGCGCCAGGCCTGAGGGCACCGGATACGGCCGTGAACGGGAGCACTCACCCGGCGCGAAATGCATTGAAATCTGAGTGAGCGGCTGGAACCAAGAACGCTCTGCCACCCGCTGTTCGGGCCTTATCCCTGGTAGTCCTCGAACTCCCATGCCCCGAAGCGCGACAGGATTGTGGCTATCTGTTCCCAATCGGAACCTTCAGTGCTGTCACAAAGTGTGCGGATAAGATCCTCGATCATTCCGTAGTCGTACCTGGGTACAAAAAGGTAATGGCGGCCCCAAACATGGCCGTCGCGAGCCAATCGTTGTTCGAGCCATGATGGCGTGCAGACGGCGATGTTGAACGATTCCGAGGCGTCGCTGTTCGTATCGCCGATCAACGCTTGGACGAGGACTCTGAAGTTCTCGGGATCGGGCGGGCTTTCGTGCTCAAGGTCGTCCAGGTCGGGGCTGTAGAGAGATTTTAACTCTGCCTTCAAGGGCGCCGCCTAGCCTTTCACTATCGTAATGTGGCCGTTCTGCGTGACTGTCCCTCCCGGTTCGTCCCATGCCTCCACGTTCGCTTGAATGATGTTCGCCTTCTTCTTCAGGGCTGGCTTCCGGTAAGAGTGGAGCCTGTCCTTGCTAAAATTGGCGTACTTATCAGCAAGGGCCTTGCCAACCCAATCGGCCCCAATTTCGTTCGCTGTAGCTTCAGTCGCCTTGCCAAGTGGGAAGTTGCCTCCCTCCATCTTTCCACGGTAGTCGGCGACGGACAGCCTCTGGATGAGGCCGGCGTTGACCATTCGAAGAACCGCCCGGTTCCCGACGGTACTCTGGAGGGCGAGCAACGAGGCCGGGCCACCGCGAAGGCCCGCCCGGGGCTGGCGTTGAACCTGCTGCGTTTGCCGCAGCGAGTGAGCCCTGGCTGGATCCGGTTCGCTCTGCCGTTCTGCTGACGTCACAACCAATGCCTCGGCGCCGACACTTCGGCAGGCCGCAGTGTACACCCTGGTTTCGTCAGTGATTACTTCCTGGGCGACGTCTGCTGGTCCTGGCACGTCCCGAAGTGGTTCGATCCTTCGGTGGTCATCGGCTTCGTTTCGGAAAGCGTCGTTGCACCGTCTTGCGCCATTGACCACTCCCAGTTCTGAGCGCTTTCGGTTCGTTTAGACTGTCACTCTGATGAGCGCATACGCCAGTGAAGTCACGAATCGACTCCGAGGAAGGTTCGAAGGGGCGCGCGACCCAACCCGGGCGGCCGGGATGAGCGCCTACATGCGCGGCCAGTTCCCGTTCATGGGCATACCCGGTCCGACACGTGCCGCGCTCCAGCGGGCTGCACGAGAGGGCCTCGGTAAGCCGTCCGAACAAGACATCATCGAGCTGGCCGAGGCCCTTTGGGCCATGCCCGAGCGTGAATACCAGTACGCCGCCTGCGACCTCCTTGCCCGACACGCCACGATCGTCAGGGCGCACGCGCTACCCCGGGTCAAGGAGTTAATCCTCACGAAATCGTGGTGGGACACGGTCGACCATCTTGCCTCGCATGTCGTCGGCACGATGGTGGCCGGGCATCCGAATCTGGCGATCGAAATGGATGGGTGGATTGAAGACGGAAACATGTGGGTGATCCGAACGGCGATCCTCCATCAGTTGAAATTCAAGTCCCGGACGGACTCGGCACGCCTGTTTCGCTACTGCGAACGGGCGGCGGGCCACCGCGAATTCTTCATTCGAAAGGCGATCGGCTGGGCGTTGCGGGAGTATTCGAAAACCGACAGTGCAGCGGTGCGCCAGTTTGTGGCCGGCCATGACGCCACGCTCTCCGGATTATCCAAGCGCGAAGCCGTGCTCTGGCTGAACGGTGGACCAAAGGCGAAGGTCTAGCGCATATCCGGACCGGGGAAGAGGCCCACGAGGTTTTCTTCCTCCGTCGGCAAAGAGCGTTTAATCACATCCAGGTGATCGAGAGCAATCCCGGCGCCAATGGCGACACATTCGAGCGGGTTGTCGGCGACGTAGCACGGCACGCCGGTTTCCTGGGTCAACAACTCGTCCATGTGGCGCAACAACGCGCCACCCCCCGTAAGAACAATGCCGCGGTCGATCACGTCCGAAGCCAGTTCCGGCGGGGTCTTTTCGAGCACGGCGCGAACGGTCTGGACGATTGTACCAAGACAGTCCTGGATAGCCTGTGCGATTTCGATGCTGTTGATGGAAATGGTTTTGGGGAGGCCGCTGAGTTGATCACGCCCACGCACCTGGGTGGCGAGGCCTTCGTCTATGGGCAGCGCGCTGCCAATGGCGATCTTGATCTCTTCGGCTGTGCGTTCGCCAATGATCAGGTTATGGCGGCGACGGATGTAGGCCATGATCGCTTCATCAATGCGGTCTCCCGCCATGCGCACGGACTCGCTCACAACGATTCCGAAGAGCGAAATCACGGCGGCCTCGGCCCGGCCTCCGCCAATGTTTACGACCATGTTGCCGCGGGCAGTGCCGATCGGCACCTGGGCGCCGATTGCAGCGGCGAGAGGTTCTGGCACGAGGTGGGCCGGCTTGCGCGCGCCTGCCTGCTCCGAGGCATCGCGAACGGCTCGCTGTTCGACACTGGTTACACCGGCGGGGACCGTAACCATCACCTCGGGCCGAATCAGGTTGAATCGTCCGGTGATTACGCCGATGAAGTACCGCAGCATGGCTTCCGTAGTCAGGTAGTCCGCTATCACTCCGTCCCGCATCGGCCGGATGACGCTGATTGAGCCCGGCGTGCGGCCCTGCATCGCACGCGCCTCGGTGCCGACGGCGACGATAGCGTTGTCGCGATTATGTCGCGCGACAACAGATGGCTCGTTGACGACGATGCCTTGGCCCTTGACGTACACGAGGATATTGGCCGTGCCGAGGTCGATTCCGGCGCGCTTTGGGGTGAGGAACTCGAAAGCCATCAGTTGCGCTCCAGTTCGACACCCAGCCCGTGCAGTTTCTCAGTCAATCGTTCGTAGCCTCGATCCAGGTGGTAGACGTCGTCGATGATCGTCGTCCCTTGCGCGACAAGTGCGGCGAGGAGGACCGCGGCTCCGGCACGGACGTCGAGGGCCCGGACGCGAGTGCCGTGCAGCGGCGTCGGCCCGGAGACGATTGCGGAAGAACCCGTGCTCACGATTTCGGCGCCCATCCTGCGAAGCTCGCTGACGTAGAGCATGCGGTTGTCGAAGACGCGTTCGTGGATGATGGAAACGCCGTTGGCCTGGGTGAGCAAAGCGGCCATGGGGGCGTGAAGATCCGTGGCAAGGCCCGGATAGGGCAGGGCCTGGAAACTGATCGATCGAATCGGAGAAAACCGCCGGACGCGCAGCTCTCCTTCGCCCTCAACAATGTCGGCTCCGGCGCCGCGGAGTTTACTGAGCAACGCATCAAGCACACCCGTCGGAGCGTCCTTGATGGTCACATCACCGCCGGTCATCACGGCGGCAATGGCGAAAGTACCAGTTTCGATGCGGTCAGGCATGATTCGCGCCGTCGTCCCGTGAAGGCGCTCCACGCCCTCGATCTCAAGCATCTGGCTGCCGATGCCGCTGATACGGGCGCCCATTGAAATGAGGACATTGGCGAGTCCCTGGACTTCGGGTTCCGTGGCTGCGTTCACGACGACCGTCCGACCGCGCGCGAGCGTTGCAGCCATCATGACGTTTTGCGTCCCGGAAACGGACGGGTAGTCCATGAACAGCCGCGACCCGCGAAGTCCTTCCGGGGCCCTCGCGACGAATCGTTCGCCTTCTCGGACGACCGTGGCGCCCATTTCGACGAACCCGGAGAGATGAACGTCGAGCGGCCGTTGTCCGATAACATCCCCGCCGGGTGGCGGCGATGAGGCGTACCCATGACGGCCCAATAGGGGGCCCATGACCTGGAAAGAAGCGCGATTTTCGCTGATCAGCTCCGTGGGGGCTTCGAAGGTGTTGACGGCGCCGCAGTTCAGGCGCAACGCACCGCTTGGGAGCCGATCAACGGTAGCGCCAAGGCTTCGGAGCAATGCGCTGAGCGAATCCACGTCACTGATATCGGGGACGTTCTCAAGTACGACGTCCTCGTCTGTCAGGAGTGCTGAACACATGGCAGCAAGGGCGTGGTTCTTCGCGCCGGAAATTACGACAGTTCCACGAAGGACAGCCCCACCCTGGACTACATACTTTCCACCGCGGACTCGTGTACTCATCGTCAAGGTCAGTCTATTGGGTCGGGCTCAATGGGGCGAACGACTGCCCTGGGGATCGCGGCGGCACAACAAACGCAACAGGTCCGCCTTGTGGGCGGACCTGGAGACATGCGTGACTACTCCCTATACCCGGGGCGGACCGGGCCGGCGCCGTCTGTGGGCGACATTCAATCGCACGAGCGAACGCTGTAAGGCGGCCGATGCACGGGCAATGTCGATATCGCGAATGTTCTGCTCGCGGTAACGGCGAACGCGCTCTTCCGCTCGGGTGCGGGCCGCTTCGGCGCGGGCGATGTCAATCTCTTCCGCTGGTTCCGAGGCATCAGCGAGGATCGTGACGTGATCCTTGCTCACTTCCATGAATCCGCCGGTTATCGAGAAAGACTCGTCCTGCTGGGCCCGGCGAATGACGAGCTCTCCCGCGTTGAGCGTGGTCATCAGCGCGGCATGGCGGGGCAGAATGGCGAGTTGGCCTTCGCTGCCGGGCGCGACAAGGACGTCCACGCCCTGCTCGATCCGGACGACACGCTCGGCGGTAACTACTTCAACGGTAAGCGGCATCGCCTAGGCCTCCGCCAACTGGCGGCCCTTTTCGACCGCTGCATCAATGCCGCCGACCATGTAGAAGGCCTGCTCGGGCAGTCCGTCGTGCATGCCCTCAAGGATTTCCTTGAATCCGCGAATGGTCTCGCGGACAGCGACATAGGCGCCGGGCGTGCCGGTGAATTGCTCGGCGACGAACATCGGCTGAGTCAGGAAGCGCTGAATCTTGCGGGCGCGGGCGACGGTGAGCTTGTCTTCGTCGGAGAGTTCGTCGATTCCGAGGATGGCGATGATGTCCTGCAGGTCCCGGTAGCGCTGCAACACGCTCTGGACGCCGCGGGCGACTTCGTAGTGCTCGGCGCCGACGATGCGAGGCTCCAGTGCGCGGGAGAACGATGTCAGCGGATCCATTGCCGGGAAGAGTGCCTGCTCGGCGAGGGAACGTTCGAGAGCGACGACGGAATCGAGGTGGCCGAAGGTCGTCGCCACGCCCGGGTCGGTGTAGTCGTCAGCCGGGACGTAGATGGCCTGGAACGAAGTGATCGATCCCTTTTTGGTGGAGGTGATGCGCTCTTCGAGCTCGCCCATTTCGGTCGCGAGTGTCGGCTGATAGCCAACGGCCGAAGGCATGCGGCCGAGCAGCGCCGAAACTTCCATGCCGGCAAGAGTGTAGCGATAGATGTTATCGACGAAGAAGAGGACGTCGCGGCCCTCCTCGTCGCGGAAGTACTCAGCCATCGTGAGGCCCGTGAGCGCGACCCTGAGGCGGACTCCCGGCGGCTCGTTCATCTGGCCGAAGACCATGGCCATCTTCGGGCGGACTCCCGATTCGCGCATTTCGTGCCAGAGGTCGTTGCCTTCGCGGGAGCGTTCGCCAACGCCGGCGAACACCGAGTAACCACCGTGCTCGCGAGCGATGTTGGCGATCAGTTCCTGGATGACGACGGTCTTGCCGACGCCAGCGCCACCGTAAAGGCCGACCTTACCGCCGCGAACGAGCGGCGCGATGAGGTCGATGACCTTGACCCCGGTTTCCAGCACCGATGGAGCGGTCTCCTGTTCTGAGAAGGCGGGGGCGTCGCGGTGGATTCCCCAACGGGGGCCGCCTTCAGGTGCGGGCAGGTTGTCGATCGGGTTGCCGAGCACGTTGAACATGCGCCCCAGTGACTGCTCGCCGACCGGCACGGCGATGGCCGCGCCTGTATCGATGGCAACGGTGTTGCGGCGAAGGCCGTCCGTGGTGTCCATCGCAAGACAGCGCACCCAGTTGTTACCGAGGTGCTGTTGCACTTCGGTAACCAGCACCGTGCCGTCCTCGCGGATAACGTTCACCGCGTTGTTGATTGCCGGAAGGTGGTCCGGTGGGAACTCAATATCGAGCACCGTGCCGATGACCTGGACGACGCGTCCTTCGTGGGTGGCTGTCATGACCATGGGAGACCCTCCGGGGTATTCGTTATCGTGCTCCGAACGCTTTCAGGCGTTCGGCCATATCCGGGCCTGCGCCCGGGCTTGTGCGGCGTTCGTATGCGAGCCCCTCTCGGAGCCCCAACTGCTGCCCTTCGTTGACGAGCGATTTATCCGCCCTGAGCGTGTGCCACGAGTTAGCGACGATTGTCGCCGCCATCTCGTTCACTGTCTCTTCGAGTTCGTCGTCCGGGACACAGAGATTGGCCAGCCCGAAGGCGACCGCCTCGGGGCCGCTCAGCGGCGTCCCGGTGAACATCATCTGTTTTGCGCGCGCCGCGCCAATGCGGCGAGGCAATCGCTGGCTCATGCCCCACGTCGGGGTCATGGACCATTTGCCATGGGTGTCAGCGAATCGAGCGGACTCGCCGGCCACGATGAAGTCGCAACCGAGGGCGAGTTCGAGCGCCCCGGTGTAGCAATGCCCCTTCACCGCCGCAATGACGGGCTGGGGCAGAGCCTGGAGCGCGTCAATGGTCTCCGCCTGGAAGTGGACGGAGGGGGCGCGGTCACCCGATTGAATGGCCTTGATGTCGTTGCCGGCTGAAAACGAACGACCGGCCCCGCGAAGGATGACGCAACCGATGGATTCCGACGCCGCGGCGATGGCATCCACATGGGCGCGTAGTTCACCGAACATCGCGGGGCTCAGGGCGTTCAGGGCCTCCGCCCGGTTGAGGGTGAGTGTCGCGATGCCATTGTTGTCTTCGCGAAGGACGAGAGCGCTCATACCGCAACCCCCAGAATGTGCGTGATATCCACGTCCGCGAGGGATTCGAACTCGCGGTGCGGATCCGGGAGGGCGAGGTCTCGCGTGTATTCCGTGCGAACAGCCCAGACGGTCATGCCTGCGGCCTTCGCGGATTCGATACCCGCCGGGGCATCTTCGAAGGCAAGGCATTCGGAAGCGGGGACGCCGAGGCGTTTGGCAGCCAAGAGGTAAATCTCCGGATCCGGCTTGCCGTTCTGGATCTCGCTGCCCGTGACAATTTCATCGAACGACTGCGCGAGCCCGATGCGCTCAAGGCAGGCCTGGACCCAGGGACGGATCGAGGACGATGCGAGCCCGAGCCGTGTGCCGCTCTGGCGGAGAGCAGCGACGCACGAGAGTGCGCCAGGAAGGGCGACGCTGTGCTCCTGGTAGCGGGCGAGCACGAGATCCCGGTAAATGGGCGAGTAGTACTCACGCGGTTGCGAAAGCCCGAAGTCCGCGATCATGTCGCTCCAGCCTGTCTTGGTCCCCATATACGGCTTGTACTGTTCGAGTGAAATGGACTTGCCTTCGCGTCCGAAGAGTTCGTTCACGGTCGCGAAATGCAGCGGCTCACCATCCACGAGGACGCCATCCATATCAAAAATGACCGCGGCAAACCGTGACAACTTAGCCCTCCAGTGCAGCCGCACCACCGACGATATCGAGCAGTTCGTTTGTGATCTGTTCCTGGCGCGTCTTGTTGTAGGTCAGGGTCAATTCGCGAGTGATGTCGTTAGCGTTATCTGTAGCGTTTTTCATCGCGACCATCTGTGCGGATTGGAAGCTCGCCGCATTCTGCAGGATGGCTTCGTAGATCTGCATTTCGATATACCGGGGGAGCAAGCGGGCCAGCACGACCTCGGCTGAGGGCTCGAAGATGTAGTCCGTCGGCATCACGCGGACGTCGCCTTCCATGGCGGGAGGCTCAATCGGAAGCAACTGGCGGATCGCCGGCCGCTGGGTCGCGGTAGAGACAAACTGAGAGAAGCTCACATACACGCGATCAACGACACCTTTGAGGTAGTCGTCGATGATGACGCGAGAAATTCCCAGGGTATCGGACTGCGTCGGGTAGTCGCCGAGGCCCGTGAACTCGGCAGCGAGGTGAACGTGCGCGCGCGTGAAAAAGTCACGGCCCTTCTTGCCAACGGCGACGACCTGCACGGGCTCGTGTTGCATGGCGACAAACGTGCCGCCGCTGCGGTTGATGTTCGAGTTCAGGCCGCCGCACAGCCCGCGATCCGGGGTGATGTGAAGCACGGCGATATTTCGTACCGGCCGAGGCGTGAGCCAGGTGTTGAGTCCGCTGTCGTCGTCTCGCTCCGGCGCCTGGCTCGCAAGGCTTGCCAGTACGAGCCGCATTTTTTCTGCGTACGGTTTCGCTTGGCCGGCCCTATCCTGGGCGCGGCGCATTTTAGAAGCGGCGACCAACTGCAACGCGTTGGTGATCTTTGCCGTGTTTTTCACGCTTTGGATGCGGCGCTTCAGTTGGCGGATTGTCGGCATTGGCCCATCCCGTCTGCGGAGTTGGCGGCAGCGGCAGCTGCCAGGTCACAGGCCGGGAAGGTCCGGCCCGATGAGTGATTCCTAGTAAGGAATGGTGTCCTTGAATGACTGGAGGACGGCTTTGACGCGCACCTGGAGCTCCGGCGTCATGACTGGTGATGCCTGGATTTCGGCCATGAGGTCGCGTTCGTTGCTTCCGAGGTATTTGCGGAGTTCGTTCTCGAAGGCCCGCACCCTGGCCACCGGCACGTCGTCGAGCGAACCACCGGTGAGCGCGTAGACGACCACCACTTCCTCGGCCAGGCTGAGCGGTGTGAACTGGTCCTGCTTGAGGACTTCGGTCGCACGCTGGCCGCGTTCAAGCTGGCGCCGGGTGGAGGCATCGAGGTCACTGGCGCCGAACTGCGCGAAGGCCGCCAGTTCGCGGTACTGCGACATGTCGCCCTTGAGGCCGCCGGAGACCGTCTTCATGGCTTTGGTCTGGGCCGAGGACCCCACGCGGCTCACGGAGAGGCCGGTGTTGATGGCCGGGCGAATACCACCGTTGAAGAGGTCCGACTCCAGGTAGATCTGGCCGTCGGTGATGGAGATGACGTTCGTGGGGATGTAGGCCGAAACGTCGTTCGCCTGGGTCTCAATGATCGGCAGGGCGCTGAGTGAGCCGCCGGCTTCGAGGCGCGCCGCCCTTTCGAGGAGGCGGCTGTGCAGGTAGAAGACGTCGCCCGGGTAGGCTTCGCGGCCCGGGGGGCGGCGGAGAAGGAGCGAAATCTGACGGTAGGCCCATGCGTGCTTGCTCAGGTCGTCGTACACGATGAGGGCATCACGGCCCGATTCCATAATCTCTTCGCCCATGGTGCAGCCTGTATAGGGCGCGAGGTATTGCAGCGCGGCGGCATCGGAGGCGTTGGCGGCCACCACGATGGTGTGCTCCATGGCCCCATTTTCTTCCAGGATGCCGACGACCTGGGCGACCTTGGCCGCCTTCTGGCCGATGGCGACGTAGATGCAGATCAGGTCGCCACCCTTCTGGTTGATGATCGTGTCGAGAGCGATGGCGGTTTTGCCGGTGGAGCGGTCACCGATGATCAGCTGGCGCTGGCCGCGACCGATCGGGAACATCGCGTCGATCGACTTAATGCCTGTCTGCACCGGCTGATTCACGCTCTTTCGAAGCGTCACGCCAGGGGCGATACGTTCAATCGGGCGCTTCTTCGACGTTGCGATCGGGCCTTTGCCATCGATGGGATTGCCAAGGGGATCCACAACGCGCCCGATCATCCCGTCTCCGACGGGGACCTCGATGATTCGGCCGGTGCAGCGGACCTCGTCGCCTTCCTTGATGTCGTCATAGTCGCCCAGCACCACCGCGCTGACCGATTCTTCTTCAAGGTTGAGGGCGATACCCATGGAGCCGTTGCTGAATTCCAGCAGTTCGGAAAGCATGGCGCCGGAGAGCCCGTGAATACGAGCGACACCGTCTCCGGCCGAAATGACGGAACCGACGTCGGTCGCGGCAACGGAGGTACCGAACCCTTCGATCTGCTCTCGCAGGATCGATGCAATCTCTTCAGCGCGTACTGCCATTGCGGCCTACCTCTTCTTCCAACTCTGTAGAGCGTGCCCTTAGCGGGCGCCCTCAAGCTCCCGGCGGAGCTGTTTCAGGCGGCCGCGGATGCTGCCATCCACGAGCTTGTCGCCAACACGGACCACTATCCCGCCGATAATCGACGGGTCAACAACGGCTTCTGCCCGAACTTCTTTGCCGAACGACTGGCTCAGCCGGGCGGCGATGGCATCGAGCTGATCGGGCGCCAACTGCACAGCGGTTGTCACGCGGGCGTGCGCGATTCCCTCATGCTCATCGGCCATACGGTTGAAGGCTTCCGAGACGGCGCGGGCATTGTCCGAGCGTCCCTTCGACACCAACAATTTGGCGAGATTCAGGGCCATGGGAGAGACATCCAACGCCCGCTCCACCAACGCAAGGCGTCGATCGAGAGGGAGCTTCGAATCAGCAATCATGAGGGCGATTGCGGAATCCGAAAGCACGGCCGCGAGGTCGCCAAGATCTGAGCGCCATTGCGAAATCGCGCCGGAATCTCTTGCGATTCCGAACGCAGCCTGCGCGTATCTCTTGGCGGCCTGGACATCTGACATCGTTAGTTCCCGCTGAAATTCGATTCGGCCAGTGTTTCGTCGATCACGCGCTGATGCGCCTGACGGTCGAGCGACTGATTGATGACTTTCTCCGCGGCGCGGACCGTAATGTCGGCGAACTCGCCACGGAGGACGGCAATGGCGCGGTCGCGCTCTTGCTGTATCTCCACGCGTGCCCGTTCGAGCGAAGCGTCGCGGTCCCTGGCGGACTGCTCGCGGGCATCGGCCTGAATTCGCGTCGAGATGTTTTGAGCATTCGCCACGATTTCCTGGCCATCCTTGCGAGCGGTATCGAGCTGGGCCTGGATGTTCGCCTGAGCTGAAGCGGCCTCGGCGCGGGCGATTTCGGCCGCGTTCAGGCCTTCAGCGATCTTCTGTTTCCGCTCGTCGAGCATCTTCAGGATGGGCTTGTAGGCCACAGCCCTGAGGATGAAGAGCAGAACAAAGAAGTTCACAATCTGGGCAATGAGTTGCGGCAGGTTGAGACCCAATGCTTCGACAGCTTTGTCCATTCGGAACCTCTGCCGGCGGCGGCCGGGAACTAGATGACGAACGCGATGATGAGGGCTGAAAGCAGGGCATAGATGCCGATTGCTTCAGCGAACGCCACGCCGAGGATCATGTTGGTCTGAATGGCGGCCCGAGCTTCCGGGTTGCGCCCGAGTGCTTCCATTGCCTTGCCTACGAGCATGCCGATAGCGAGGGCGGGCCCAAGTCCGCCGAGGCCCATCGCCAGCCCGGCGCCGATCGCCTTGGCGGCGTCCGGTCCGAGTGCATCAAGGAACGGCAAAAGGGGAAGAAGGCTAAGGATATCCATGTGTGCTGTACTCCTCTGGTGGCGTCCTGTCCGGCGCGCCTGGTGTTGGGTTGACTGTGAACAGGCCTCAGTGTGCCTGTGCAACTCCGGGTTGGTGGTGGGCATCCGCCGACGCATCTTCGTCGTGGTGCCCTTCGTGGTGTTCTTCTTCTCCGTGATGCTCCACTGCCATCGTTGCGAAAACGAGGGTTAGCAGGGCAAACACCGCCGCCTGGATGAAGCCGACGAACAGCTCCAATCCGTAGATGACGTCGACGACGAAGAACGGCATCAGGAATGTCAGCATCAGCAGCAGCACTTCGCCCGCGAAAATGTTGCCGAAGAGCCGGAAAGTGAAGCTGATGATGCGGATGAACTCCGAAAGCAACTCAAGGATGCCGACGAACGACATGATCCCGTTGAGGTTGAAGAACTTCTTGAGATAGCCTGGGCCGAGGGCCTGAAACCCCCAGAATTCGATGCAGAGGAAGGCGATGATGCCCATGGCGAGGGTGTTGTTTACGTCGCTGAAGGTGCCGCGGAAGTAGGGGATGACGAGTCCAAGCTTCTTGCCGGGGAATTCAATGGCCTGGATCGAACCGAGTGTTGCGCTGGGGATGCCGTGGCCACCCGGGGCCGCCTCGTGCACATCTTCTCCATGGGAGTCGGCGGCAAGCACGAAGTGAACCTTCGGCGCCTTGGGGTCGGCTTCCAATGCCGCGATGGCGCCCTCGACGGCCTCTTTGGTCGGCGCGGCCAGCTCATCTTCGGCGTGCGCTTCGAAGGCGGTGAACTTTTCTGCGAGAAAGATGACGTACCGGTCGCTGGCGACTTCAGCCGTGTCGTTGCCAAGGATTTCGAACTCGGTGGCCTTCGCTCGCGGCATCGCGAGGGTGATGCCGCCTTTGGATTCCATGAACCAGGCGCCAAACTTGTCGCGTTTCTCGAATGGCTTGCCGGTCTCGGCCTGCTCAGAGATCGTCTCGAAAATGTGGTGATTAACGTCTTCAGTTTTGCCGACGGAGTTGAAGAACGGCATCAGGCCGAACCAGTTGTTTACGATTACCCAGAGGAAAATCGTGGCGACGACCATGAAGAACTTGCGGCCGTTCTTTTCGCCGGCAATTTCTTCCACCTGACCAACGAGGAATGCAATAACGGCCTCGAGGAAGTTCTGGGCGCGACCGGGGATCAATTTCATCGAACGGGTGGCGGACCATGCGATCACGATGATGATTGCCATCACCACCCACGAAGTCAGGAGTGTGTTACTTACGGTGAGGGGGCCGATATCAAACAAGGCCTCAGCGGGGACGACGATTTCGGGCTGAGGGCCCTGGGCAATGAAGAGACCTAACGCCATGAACGCGACGATGGCGATGACGGCAACGGCGATGTAGAGACGTTTCACTCAGCCCTGTCCTGGGCCGGTATCGCTGATTTTGCGGATGAACGGTAACAGCATTCGATAGCCGCCGATCGCCGCAACAGCGAGACCAACCACGATCCCTATCAACGTGAATGTAGGCTCAAGACCGGTTTTCCCATCGGCCCACTGGCCGATGACAATGCCAAGGATGAGCGCGGTGGCGAAGAACCACCCTGCGCCAAGCAGTGAAGCAGACGGTACTACCCAGCTGCCCACACACGCCTCCTCGGGCGCCCGGACTCCAGACCCTGTGCATCATAGGGTGATTGTGACGGAATGCGCAAGCGAAATTCGGGCCATCGGCGACCCCCAATGTGAATCTATTTTCAGGCCGGCGGTTATCCCTTGCGCTTGTCGAAATCGTCGAGATCGAGGCCTTCGATAAAATCCTTGAACGCGCCAAGGCGCTCGAGCTCCGCGGGGTCTACCGGCTTCGTCCGCTCGGCCGAGCTGCCGCCGTCCTCGGCGTGCTGCACTTCCTCTTCCAGGACGACTCCGGCCCTGTCCAGGACGGAGTCCTCCACGTAAATCGGCGCCTCGGTGCGCACCGCCAGCGCGATGGCGTCCGACGGACGGGAATCGATCTCGACGGTCGTGCCGTTCACATCAAGGACGATGCGAGCGTAGAACGTGTCGTTCGAAAGGTCATTCACGACGATGTAGGCGACGTGACCGCCGAGCTCTTCGATGAGATTGCGGAGCAAGTCGTGGGTCAGGGGACGGGCCACGGAAACGTCCTGAAGGCGGACTGCTATGGCGTCAGCCTCGGCGGGGCCGATCCAGATAGGCAAATAGCGGTCGCTGTCCTTCTCGCGGAGGATAACCACGCGCTGATAGTTCATCAGGCTGAGCCGGATGCTCTCGATGCTCAGCTCTTTCACAATGTGGCCCCTCCGGGACGTGAGCGCCCCCTTGGAACCGATGATAGGTTCGCCCGGATCAGGCAGTCAATGAACTGGATCATGAACGGCTATCCGAACTACGTGCGACGAACGGCGATCGGGTCATTCGGCTGCCGAAGGTTCAGGACCGCGACAACCCCGATTCCGGCGGCCACCCCGGCGATTACGGGGGGAACGCCGACGAGATCGGCGAGACCGCCGGCTGCCAGGATCGGGAGTGATGCAGCGAGTGCGGCCATTGCCGCTTGGGTCGCGCCGACGCGGCCCCGGAGGTGCAGCGGCACGCGGTCATCGATGACGGTCTGCGCGGCCACGTTCACCAGGGCGAAGGAAAATCCGAGCGGCGCAACGATAGCCATCGCCATGACACCACCCCCATCGAACCTGCCGATGCGAACGTCATCCAGCCATGAAAGGAATCCGTAGCCGCCCAAGAAATCGGCCTCCTTGTTGACGAAGGCAAGCAGTCCCAGAAGGACGGTGAAACTGAGGAAGCCAACTGTGCTGAGAAACGCGTGGGGCAGGCGATGGGACAGGAAGCTGGCGACACGAAGCCCGAGGACCACGCCCAGCGCGGCGGGGGTCAAGATGATGGCACCAATATCGACCGGCAATCCGAGGACGTCTTCGATGTACTTCGGGATGAGGCCGCTGAGGACGATGAGGGCAGTGGAGATCAGCGTGAGTTCGACGCTTGCCCTCATGACGAGGCGATCCGAGCGCATCGCCCTCCAACCGGCGAGCCACCAACTTCCGCCAGGCTCGGAGCCACCTATCTCCTGTCGCGATGGAGAAGATGTCCGGCCAATGAACACCGCCGATACGGCGGCAAGCGCGAACAGGCCAGCACAGATGCCGAATAAGGTTCGGGGGCTATCGACCACACGGAGCACAATGGGCGTGAGCACACCAAGACCCACCAATTGGGCCGCGCCTCCGACCGCGTGGCTGATTGCGTTCGCCCGGGCATAAGCAGAACGATCGACGATTGCCGGAAGAATCGCGCTCTCGGCGCTTGAGGCGAACTGGGTGGCGGTGGCGAGCAGTACGGCCACCAGGTAATACGAGGCGATCCCACCCGAATCACGAAGAAAGTAGAGGCAAATGAAGGCCCTTGCCATGTGGCCGCTGAAGACAAGAAGGCGTTTGGGCAACGCGTCTGCCGCGGTGCCGGCGAGGATCCCCGCGACGGTCGAAGGGACGACAAGAGCGAGGACAAGCAGCGAACTGAGGAACGCCTTGCCGGTCTCTTCGTTGATGAGGAGGACGAGGCCGAAATTGATGGCGTTCTGCGCGACGCGCGAAAAGAAGCGCGTGTAGCTGAGCATCCGGAAGGGCCGTTGTTGCAAGAGCGGCAAGACGGAAGCGGTGGAGTCAATCGGCACGCGAAACGAGCGCTTTCATCCGGGTCTCGAATTTCCGCCGTTCGAGCATCACTCGGCGCTTGCAGACGAGGCATTCGATGCCGATATCCGCGCCGGTGCGGTAGACCTTCCACTCCCATCCGCCGCAGGGGTGCTGCCGTCGCATACGGTACACCTCCCCTTCGAGGACTTCGATGGTGGTCATGCTGGCAGTGTGGCGGCGGCGCGCAACTCGTCTCTCAGTTGCATCGCCGCAAGCGCCGCGGCTTCGGCGAAGCCGGGCCCTTCGGAGGCATAGAGGATGGATCTGCTGGCGTTGACGACGATTTTGCCGGGCAGGTAGCCCGCGCTCCGGACGACGTCCTCGGGCCGGCCGCCCTGGGCGCCAACGCCGGGAACAAGCAACGGCGTTTCGGGCACGAGCGCGCGCACATCGGCGAGCTCCGAGGGAGCCGTGGCGCCGACAACCAGCCCGACGTTCGGGCCCCATGAGGTGGCTGTTAGCGCAACCTGCTGGTAGAGCATCCGGCCGTTGGCAAGCCTCTGCTCCTGGAACTCTCGCGAGCCGGGGTTGGACGTGCGGCAGAGGATGAATACGGCATGGTCTGAGTAAGCGAGGAAGGGCGCCACGGCATCCGAACCCTGGTAGCCGTTTACGGTCACCGCGCCGAATCCCCACTGTTCGAACATGGCGCGTGCGTAGGCCTCCGCCGTGTTGCCCATGTCCCCACGCTTCACATCGCCGATAACGGGAATGTCCGCCGGAATGGCGGCCAACGTCGCCTCTAGAGCCTGGAGGCCGGGGATGCCGTACTGCTCGTAGAAGGCGATGTTTGGCTTGAAGCAGGCTGCGTACGGCGAGGTGGCTTCGATGATCGCCCGGTTGAAACCGGCGATGTCTTCGACCCGGTGCTTTCGAAAGTCCGGGTCGAGGCCCACGCAAACGAGCGAATCGACCACGCGGCTGCGGGCTTCGAGTTGTGCAAAGAACGTCATGTCACTGCCTCCTGTGCCAACGTTAGGAATCCGAATTGGTGCATGGCGTCACGGAACGTCGCGCGGTCGCCGCTAACAATCAGGTCGATCTCTCCAGCGCGGCCCGGATCCGCCCGGGCGTCACGTTCTTCGAGAACCTGGAGCGCGCGCCGGGCGACGGCATCGGAGGTATCGACAATCGAGACGAAAGGAAAGACCGCGAGGATGTCCGAGGCAAGGAAGTGGTAGTGCGTACAGCCGAGCACGATGGTGTCGGCGCCAGCGCGAACCTCGGGACCGAGAACTTCGTTCAGGACGCGCCTTGCTTCGCTCGTGCCCGCGCGGCCGGCCTCTACCAGTTCTGCAAGGCCCGTCCCGGGCACCGCGACGATTCGGGTACCCCGTCCGAAGTCTTCGACCACGCGGCCGTAGAGATCGCCATCGAGGGTTCCGGTGGTGGCAAGGATAACGACGCGGCCGGATTTCGAGTTTAAGGCGGCTGGCTTCACGCCCGGGACCATGCCGATGAACGGTACATCGAACGCCTGGCGCAAGTCTGCCACGGCCGCCGACGATGCGGTGTTGCAGGCGACCACGATGAGCTTGACGCCGGCATCGAGGAGCCGATGGGTGATTGCGAATGAGCGTTTTCGGACCTCAGCGGGAGGTCTGGGTCCGTATGGAAACCAGGCCGTATCGGCGAAGTAGATGACGCGTTCGTTCGGGGCCAACGCCCGGAAACTCTCAAGTACGCTCAAGCCGCCAACGCCTGAATCGAACATCCCAACGGGACGGTTGTCCATGAGGCTCAACGATAGCATGCGACGTGCACAAAACGCCGCTTCAACCGATGCTCCCTACAATGAACAGGCGGCTCGATATCGCCGTTACACCGGCCGAGGCACTCCTGATGCCGGCGGCGGATTGCTACGTGGTCGTTGACGCGCTTCGGGCGACGACGACCATCGCAGCCATGTTCCATGGCGGCCTCGCGCGTCTGCGAGTTGTCGCGGATCTTGATTCGGGGCTTCGCGAGAAGGGGCCCGGAACGCTCCTGTTTGGCGAGAAGGGTGGTCTGCGGCCACCGGGGTTCGACTACGGAAACTCGCCAGCGGAGGCCGCTTCGCTTGACCTGGAGGGCCGGGAAGCGACACTCGTGACGTCGAACGGGACGGTGGCGCTGTGCGCAGTGGCCGGGCGAGGGGCAACGGTTGCCGGGTCCCTGGTGAATCTTTCCGCTGTTGCCGCGTTTTGTGCGCGGATGGAGTCGGTGATGGTGGTGTGTTCGGGAAATGGCGGTGCGCGGCGCTTCAGCCTGGAGGACTTCGCGGTCGCGGCAGCGTTGGTCCGGCAATTGTTCGCCACAGCGCCGGATGCGGCGCCTGGCGATGCCGCAATGCTGGCTTTCCGAATAGCCGCGCCGGAGCGGCTCATCGCGGTATCGGAGCACGCCGCGGTCACTCGCGATTTGGGGTTTGCCGCTGACATAGAGTTCGCCACCCAACGCGACATCGCGCCATCGGTCCCAGTGGTTGTGAGCCACGGCGACGGCTGGGCGATGCTCGAAAATCGCCGTTAGGAGCCTTCGCGCTGCCAGCGGCTACGCAGTTCGGCAATCACGCGCTCGTCAGGCTCGCGTCCCGCGTATCTTGCCGACTCGAATGCCCGCGTTATGTCGTCGGTGACCGGGTTTGAAAACGTTTCGTTGAGGACCGGCGCGAATTCACGGGCGGTTTCTCCGGATGGCCTTCCGTGTCCGGCCGCCTCGGCGGTGGAGAGAACTTCCAGATAGAGGCGAGTCGCCTCGGTCGTCGCCCTACCAGGCATGCGGGCGGGGCCACGACGGAACAGGGATTTGAGCATCGAGCCAAGGTCGGATCGGAAGTCGCCGACGGAAGAGGCCTCGCGCCCGTCCTCGAGGCGGCGGCCACGGCGATTGCGGAGACGCGCGAACACCGTCGCGAAAAAAGCGGCGGCGGCGATGAGCACAACCAGGGCCACGGTCCGCATGAAGAAGACGCCAACGCGGCTGGCAGTCGAAGGGTCTGCCTTATCGGGATTTCCGGCCTGCTCGCTGCGGGTGGCCACGGCCTCCTGCAAGTCCGGAAGGGGGCTCGCGCCCTGGAACAAGAATTCGAACAATTTGGTGAGCACCCAGGCGAAGGGAGTGAGGACGATAGTGAGCGTCCATTCGACGGCTGTGCTGATGATTGGCCCGAGGGTTGGTCCGAGTATCGAAACGACCAGGCCGATGAGGAGCAAGCCGAGGACAGCGACACCGGCCGTGGCCGCGAGCAGGATACCGGCGGCGCTTCCAGCCCGAACCTCTCCAAAGGTGGCGCCGCTCATGGCGAGTTGCGAACACACCAATGAAATGATGGCCATTGCATAGAAGGCCGCGCCAGCGCGGCCGATTTCGCCCGAGCGGTCGGTCGCGGCGCCAAGGACAACCAATATGGTCACTACGGTGAACGGAAGCGTAACCGCTCGGGGAATCATCTCCATTTCCACGTCATCGGAGGCACGCATTGTTGAGCGTGCCCAGGTGATGAGCAGCAAGAGTCCGCCCATAATCGCGTGCCCTCCACGATTGGTGGCATCCGCGGTGTCGCGCATGAAATCGGCGATCCAGCTCAGATCCCAGAATGCAGCGCTATCGGTGACCGTCACTCGGACCAGGAAGTACACGATCAGCAGGCCCTCGAACCCAGTGATCGCGTAGGCCCGGCGGGCGGGCATTTCGAAGCCTTCGACGAAGCGGGGGATGACGAAACCGGCGACGGCCACGATGCAGAAGGCCCAGGCCCCCACGGCGTGCTGCTCGCCGCCGCTGTATGAGGCCGCAATGATTTCCGCGTGGGTCGCCATGGCGAAAGCCTCGGACAGGAGCAGCGTGGAGACGGCGATTTTTCCGATCATGCGAAGGCGCCTTCGCGGGCGAAGACTCCGCCGACCTCGCGGACTCCGATGCCCGGGGGTACTTTTTCGCGTACACGGGTGCTGGTAGCGATGACGAATACGTGGTGGCCCTCGTCGCGCAACCGGGCGAGCACCCCCGCAAGGGATTCGGGCATGAGAGACGCGACCACCACGAGTGTCGAACCGGCCGGGAGCTTTCCACTCTCGCGACGAATCGCGCTGGCGAGATCGCCGAGGGTGAGCGGCTGGATCACGGCGAGCGCTTCGAGGATCCGTGTGAGCTGGTCACGGGACCGGGAGGGTGGCAGCCTGATCGGCCGGTCAGCATCCGGGAAAGCGCCGTTTGCCAGCAGGCCCACGGCGTGCCGCGTGCCCGCGGCCCAGGCGGCCAGCGATGCGCTGACGGACACGATCCGTTCGAGCTCGTCCTTGAGATAGCCTTCCCATGAGTGCTCCATCGTGTCGATGTTGACGAGCAGGTAGATCTGCTGCGTGGCCGAGGGTTCGTACACTCGCGAGCGAAGGTCTCCCGAACGGGCGGTGGCCTTCCAGTCGATGCGTTTTAGCGGATCGCCAGGCCGGTACTCGCGCAGCCCCGCGATGCGAAGAGGGTCTTCGAACACGCGGTGGCCGCCTTTGCGTTCGCCAAACGGGCGGTCCGAGGGCAATCCGAGGTCTTCGAGGGGCAGTACTCGGGGGAAGACGATCAAGTGCTCCGTGAGGCCGTCGTCAATGGTCCGCGGGAAGGCGCCGAGCAAGTCGGCGGACTTAATGGTCGCGGGGCCGAACTGATGGAATCCTCGCTCGGCCGGCCGGATGGTGAAGTGCCAACGGTGCTGTTGGTACCACCCGAGTGACCCGCGACGCCAGAGCCACTTGAGGCCCGGAACGGCGACGGCTCCCAGGGTTTCGCCATCTACCGGCAGGGCTTCGGCGAGCGCGAATCGCCACTCGTACCAGGGCAGCGGTAGCGGCTTCTTGTTCGTCAGTTCGATATCGACGCCGATCTCTTCGCCGATAAAGGCCCGGCGCTCGGAAAGAGTTCGCGTTAGCGTCACGCGGTCAAAGAGATGGCCGCTCCAGTACCTGGCTACGGCTCCGAGGACAACGACTACTACGCCGATGATGCCAATGGACGGCTCTTCCGCTCCGAACCCGGCGAAAATCAGCAGCACACCGATGGCTATCCATGCATCGCGAAATGGCAACTCAGCCCTCGATCGGCACGGGCACGCGCTGGAGCACGTCGGCCAGGAGGTCGTCCGCGTTCCGGCCTCGCAACCGGGCCTGTGTCGAAAGTATCAGGCGATGGGGCAGGACATAGGGCGCCATGGTCTTCACGTCGTCTGGAAGGACGTAGTCCCGCCCCGAAATCGCGGCAAGGGCACGGGCAGTGCGGAACAGCGCAAGGCTGCCGCGAGGGCTCGCCCCAAGCTCGAAGGCCGGGTCCTGCCGGGTCGCCTGGACGATCTGTACCGCATAGCGCCGAACCGATGGCTCGACGTGGAGGTGGCGCAGGGCAGCGGCAAGGCGAGTGAGCTCTTCGCCGCTTATCACCGGCCCCAGCAATTCCAGCGGGGAGTCCCCTTCGAAACGCCGCAGGATTTCGTCCTCTTCGTCTTCGCCCGGATAGCCGAGCTTCAACCTGACGAGGAAACGGTCGAGCTGGGCTTCGGGAAGCGGGAACGTGCCTTCGAGCTCGACGGGGTTCTGGGTGGCGACAACGAGGAACGGGCTGGGCAGCTTCGTCGTTACGCCCTCGACCGTGATCTGGTGTTCTTCCATTGCTTCAAGCAGGGCGGACTGGGTGCGTGGGGTGGCGCGGTTAATTTCGTCGGCCAACACCACCTGGGCGACGAGCGGCCCCTCGCGGAAAACGAACTCGCCGAGCTTCTGGTTGTAGTAGTTGATCCCGGTGATATCGGCCGGCATCAGGTCGGGTGTGAATTGGATTCGGCGGAAGCTGCAGCCGAGCGAACGGGCAATGGCTTTGGCCAGGGTGGTTTTGCCGAGGCCGGGGACGTCCTCGAGCAGGATGTGGCCCTCGCACAGGAGGGCGACAAGGGCGAGACGGACGACTTCCGGCTTGCCCACGATAACTTGTTCGACGCTCGCCTGGAGGCGGTCGGCGGTGGTCTTGATTCGGTCGACATCTTCAAGCGATAAGCGGTCTACGTTGGTCACCGGGGGATGGTACGCGCAGGCTGCTCCGGTACGCGAACTTCGGTGAACGGCGCCACATCCGTACACTCCGGCGAATGGCTTCCGTCGAACGCATCCGCCTCGGCTACAACAACGTCTATCTCGTCAGCGAGGCGGATGCCCTCGTGGTTATCGATACGGGCCCGGACTACCGCGGAGCACGGGAAACCATACTCGAGGCATTGGCGGGCCGTAGGCCGTCTGTCGTCCTGGCGACGCACGGCCACCTGGATCACGCGGGCCTCGGGACTTGGTGGCAGGAACGGGGCATACCGGTGGCAATCGGCGCGCTCGATTTGCCCCAAGCCCTGAGCCAATCCGATGCCGACATCGATCACCTCGAGAGTTACGCCCGTTCGGTTGGCGCTCCCGCGGAAGTCGTGGGAGAGGTAATCGCCGGCCTCGAACTTCGCCGCCTGTGGGCGAGTGAGATGCGCTCCCGGGCCGGTTGGCGTGACGCGCGGGACGGGCGCTGGCCTACGGCGCTCCGCTATCCCGCGTTCCAGCCGGAGCAAACAGTGACCGATGACGAGGGCTTTCCGTGCGGACTCCAGGTGCTCATGAGTCCCGGGCATACGCCGGGGAACCTGGTTGCCTGGCTTCCTTCCGAACGGCTGCTGTTTTCCGGAGACCAGTTGCTGCCGGATATCACGCCGACTCCGGCCATCCAGTTTCTGGAGGGCCGGCGAGTGCCGAGCCTTCCGCCCTTTCTGCACTCTCTCGACCGCATTTCCGGGCTGGGGGCGACCCGATGCTTTCCCGGTCACGGAGAGCCATTCGACGGCGTTGAGGCTGCAATCAGCGACAACCTCTCGCAAGCCAAGAATCGGACGATGCGCCTGGAACAAGTCATGGCCGAAGCGTCCGGCGCGACGGTGTACGACCTCTCTGAGCGGCTCTACCCGAGAGCCTTACGGCGTCGTTTCTGGCAGATCATTGCAACTGTTCAGGGTCACCTGGACGTGCTCGCGGAACAGGGGAAGGCAGCGGAAGCGGAAAGCCTCTGGTATCTACTTCCCGCAAGTCCCTGGCCTCAGGCGGCGAGCGCGTCAGCAACGCCCTGGGGGACGAGCCGATTGTGATCGACCCAGAGGGTGAGGCCGTTCGCGCTCCGAAGGACCCCGTTGAGGTAGCCGAGAGCCGAAGTGTTACCGGGCGTGGTCACACCCTGGAAATCTTCACGTTTCACCGTGACGACTTCTTCGACGGCATCGACGAGCATCGCGACGGATCCGCCCTCTACCTCGACGAGGATCAGCCGGGTTGATTTGCTGTCCTCCGGCCGAGGAATACCGAACTTCCAGTGAAGGTCGAAGATTGGCACGACTTTCTTTCGCACATCCGCGAGACCGAGTACGCCGCCCGGCGCGCCCGGCGTGGCAGTGACAGACAGTATGGGGAGTATCTCTCCGACGGACGCGATATCGACGCCGTATCGCGTTTCGCCGACGCGGAAGAGGACCAGCTGACGTGGTACATGGAGTAGCGAGATTTCGGACATCGGACACCTCCGGGAGTTGCATACCAAATCATCGGGAGAACGGCGGTAGTTCTGTAGCGCGCGGATGGCGCTTTGCTACGATTGCTCCGTGACGTTCACCGACACAGCCACAACCAGGCTCGAAACAATCGGGTTCAGGTCGACCGGGCCGCGCCGCGCCGTGCTCCACGCCATTGAGGGCTCGCCGGGGCCGTTCACCGTCGAAGACCTGCTTGCCGAAGTTTCGACGGTTGGGCGAGCGACGGTCTTCCGAACGATGAAGCTCCTCCAGGAGTTGGAGATGGTTTGCCGGGTGCCGCTCGAGGATGGGAGCGTCCGCTACCAGCTTTCGGACGGCGGCCACCATCACCATCTCATTTGCCGCACCTGTGGGTCGTTCACCGAATTCAGCGACCTCGAATTGGATAGGCGCATCCACGAGCAGGCGAATTCCCAGGGGTTCGCGCTGCAGGGACACAGCCTCGAACTGTACGGGCTCTGCCGAAAGTGCAGCCTCGAGGCGGAGGGCCGTACCACCTGAACCTGTGCTCGGTTACATTCTTTGGACGCCGGGGTGGCGGAATGGCAGACGCAGCTGGCTTAAACCCGGCGGCCGAAAGGTGTGTGGGTTCGAATCCCTCCCCCGGTACCAATCACCTGGCGCGCAGGCGTTTCCAGATGCGGCGAATGCCCTCGGCAGGAACCTGCCGGGGCCGATCGAGTTCCCAGACCCATTCGTAGTACACCGGAAAGCCAGCAATTCTCTGTAAGACGGGCACGGTGGAAGTCATTCGGGCGTAGCGGGTGACGGAGCGAAAGGCCATCGCGACAGCCCGATCTGGCGCTTGCTGCAAGCGAAAGTCCCACGATTCGAGCCTGGAGTGAGGCTTGTCCAGAAGGCTCCGCACGACATTAGCGGGGATGGTTGGCTCGTAGCGCGAGGCAAACTGGAGCGCGGCGCCAAGGGCGAGAGACACGCCGCGGCGTCCAGCCTCAGCCTCCAGGTAGCGCCAATCGAAGCTCGGAGTTGCTCTGACACACCACACAGTATCCGGGACCCAGCGGAGAGCAGGTGACCAGTCCCAGCGTGCTCCATGCACGCATGCGTTCAGCACATGGTCTTCGGGAGAAAGGGTTGTAACCGGGACTCCGCCGATCGAGCCGGTCCGTAGCCTCGCGATGGCACCGGTATCAACTCCTGGTCCGAGGTTTTCTTCCAACATGACTCGATGGATATCGACCTCAATGGCATTGGATCCAACGAGGGGCATTGCATGGAAGACTTTCAGTCTCCGGACAAAATCGCCTTGCGAGCCGCGAGTTGCTCGCATCCCGGCAGCGAAGAGCGTCTCTACCGCCGCTTCGAGCTGGTGAGGCTGAATCAGCAGGTCGACGTCACCCATGGGCCGGATGGCCGACTCTGAATAGACCGAGGCGGAGAGCCCCAGCCCTTTGAGAGCGATCGGTTCGATAGACTTCTCTCGCAGTGTGGCGATGCTTTTTAGGCCGGTCGCAATTGCCAGTCTCGTTCGATACCAACTCTGGCGATAGACACTTCCCAGCATTCCAAGCGCGTCGTCGTCCAGGCCGTTGTTTCGGAGATTTCGGTAGACCAGTGGAAGCAGGCGGAAGGTCGCGACGTCCGTCTGGTCGAGGTAGTTCGAGCGATCTTGCAACAACCTCCAGGCTTCGAGCGCCTCGCTTCCATGCAGAAGCGCGGATCCAAGCGCCGCCTGCTGCGTTGGGGTCGGAGGCCGGATTCGAAAGTCCGCGCTCATCTTGCGCTTCGCCTGCGCTCAAGCGCGCTGCGCAGGACGCGAGCGTAATCGATGCGGTTTGCGGCCTGGACGATCCCGGTGTTGGACGTGTGAATCCTGCGCCGGAGGACCACGTCGGGAATCTGCGTCCATTTCAGACCCAGTTCTTCCGCGCGCGCCCACCAGTCGATGAATTCTCCGAGGCGAAGGCCTTCAGCGAACGGTCCGACGCGGTCGTACGCGTCGCGGCTGATGAGCATAGTCCCGGCAAGCAACGCCGCCTGGGGCCGGGTTTCCTCGCGAGCCTCACCGAATTGAACGATCTGTCCGAAAACGGCATCGAAGCCGTCGATGGCCCGGAGCATTTTCGAGAGGTGTCCGTCTGTCCACAGGTCATCCGCATCGAGAAACGCGATGAATCTACCGTTCGCGGCGGCGACGCCCGTGTTGCGCGCCGCACCGATTCCGGCGTTGGGCTGGCGAATGACGCGAACGCCGGCGACTTCCGCTGCGCGTTGGGCGCTGCCGTCGGTAGAACCGTCATCGACGACTATGACCTCGATGTCCGCGAGATCCTGCGCGAGCACGCTTTCGATAGCTTCGACGATGTAGCGTTCGGTGTTAAACACCGGGATAACCACGGAAACGACTGGAGCCGTCAACGCCCCATCTCCTGCTTCCGCTTCACTGAATCGCGGAGGGCGCGGAGGACGCCCGCACGGACTGGACTGGCGAGTCCGCTTGCGTTCGCTCCATGAATTCGATGGACAACCAGTGGCACATCGACCATGGCAATTCTTACCCCCGAATCCGAGGCTCGCGCTAGCCAATCGGTGTCTTCGGAATGGGTCATTCCCGGGCGGAAAGGCCCCACTTTCTCCCACGTCGCTCGGTGCAACATCCAGTTGCTCGGCATATAGCCTGGCTCGGAAACCCCATCGCGTGGCACGCCGAACCACGTCGGGATTTCGCAATCGAATTGGTACGACTGACGGCACATCACGATGCCCGCGTCTGCTTCCACTTCGGCCCTGACCAGTTGGAGCTCAATTTTCCGTGAGTCCCAAAAGTCATCGGCATCGAGGAAAGCGATGAAGTCGCCCCTTGTGGCATCGACGCCAACGTTTCGGGCAACGGAAACGCCCGAATGCGCGAGAGAAATTAGCCTGGCGGCGGGGTATCGGCGAAGTACCTCTTCAGTACCGTCGGTCGAACCATCATCGACGACGAATACTTCGAGGGCCGCATGCGATTGGCCAAACACGCTCGCCAGGGCATCGCCGATGAAGTGCGCCGCGTTATGGGCGGGAATTACCACCGAAACTGATGGGTGGTTCATTCGGCCTCGATCCCCGCGTGTTTACGGCCGACTGATTCCCTGAGGATATCCATGAGGATTCGGCGCGGCTTGAGAATCCTTCCCGTGGCATTCGACGCATGGATTCGCCGCCTGAGAAGCGGTTCGTCGAGCATAAGATATTGGACTCCCTGGTCCCAAGCGCGGGACAGCCACTCGGTGTCTTCGCCCACAGAACGTGCCTCATCAAATGGCCCAACCGCATCGAACGTCTTGCGCCGAATCAGCCAGGCGCTGGGTGCGAACGACGGGACGGCGCTGCCTTCCAGGGGGCCGAGAAACCAGCCTGGTACAGCTCCTTCGAACTGAAACACACTGTGACACAAAACCAACCCGCAGGGTGCGCCGCCCGCCCTAACTTGTGCGGTCATCTTCCCCGGCAACCAGGTGTCGTCCGCATCGAGAAAGGCCAGCCAGTCTCCGGTTGATGCGCGGACGGCGGCGTTTCGAGCAGCGGAGACACCTTCGTGGGCGAGTTCGAGACAGGCGACACCGCTGAAGGATCGCGCTATTTCCAGCGAAGCGTCGGTGGACCCATCATCAGCGACGATTACTTCCAGCGGCGCATAGTCCTGGGCGAAGACCGATTCGAGTGCCTCGGCGAGATACGCCTCGCCGTTGTAGACGGGCACGATGACTGAGACCAGTGGGCTCTCAGTCACTTCGCGCCTTCATTGCGCGCTTAATCGCAAGCGATTCTCGCAACAGTGTCATTAGTTGCCTGTCAGCGCTCGGCAACTGCGCCGACGCGTTGGAACCGTGGATTCGACGATTCAGGTAGGTCTGCCTGACCACGGTGTGACGAACTCCAAGTGTCCAGGCACGCATCAGCCAGCTGATGTCTTCTCCCAGCGTTCGCCCGGCCTCAAAAGGGCCGACTTCCAGAAAGGTCGAACGTCTCACCAGCCAGGCGCTCGGTTCAAAACAGGTCTTGCTGTTCGGCTCGGTAGTCCAAACGAACCATGACGGGATCTCTTCGAACTTGTGCATTTGTTCGCACAGGACGAACCCCACCTCGCTCGTCTCCATGCCCGCTTCCACCTGCGCGGATAGCTTGCCCGGCAGCCAGAGGTCGTCGGAATCGAGAAATGCAAGCCACTCTCCTTGCGACGCATCCACGGCGGCGTTGCGAGCGGCCGAAACGCCAAGGTGTTCGAGTTCGAGGACGTTGACACCCGGATACGCCCGCGCAATCGCGGCGGAGTCGTCCGTGGACCCGTCGTCGGCGACGATGATCTCTGTCGGCGAGTAATCCTGGGTGATCGCCGATTCAATCGCTTCGCCCAGGTAGAGGGCGCCATTGAAAACGGGGATTATGACGGAAACCAGCGGGTTCATGGTGCCGCCACGTTCAGGAGCAGGCTCCGGATTTCCCTCGCGATTGCCGCGCGATCCGACCCCACGGTGATGAGATAGCAGGGGACGTTCCGCACGAGTTCGCCCATTGGCCCCAGTCCCGCGCTGTCGGCGGCAACCATTTGCAGCAACGTACTGGGCGCAAGCGCGCGCAGCGCCATGCCCCGCGGCATCGGTTCGATGCGGGTCTCAGGGCGTTCCGCAATGGCCGGCACAAGCAGGGCGGCTATCGGCAAGCTCCTCGGGAGTTGGGCGGCGAACCTGGGGTGAAGGATAGCGACGCCCTTCTCGATCGGATCCCGGTCCGGGTTTACGAGCAATTCGTCCAGCTCGGGGAATCGCGCGAGTTGCGCGGTGTGAAGCTTTGCGGCGGCGTATACCGAATGGGCGACTGGGTGCGCGCCGGTCGATACCAGGCAGTGGTCGTCTCCGAGGTAGTCCATGCCATCGAGGAGGCATGTCAGCGCGGTGCTTGATTTGCCAGAACCACTCGGACCTACCACGAGCGCGGCGTTTCCGTACGCTCCTACCGCGGCTGAGTGCAAAAACTGGAGGCCCCGGTCGGCCATTGCCCACGCGATCGCTGCCCGGAGGCCGCCGGCAAGGTCGCCATAGGTCAGACCCGACGCGGATCCGAACCAGTAGATGCCAACGGACCGGGCATTGTGGTAGGCCGTCAGTCCGGGGTCCGGCCGCTCTATCGCCCAACGCCGGGGGGCGTCCCGCTGCGCGCCCGGGAGACTCTGCTGATAGACAGGCCCCCGGTCGATAGCTTCGGGCAGCGGCACTCCTGTTGTCTCGCTGTCCCAGCACTTAATTACGACGTCAGGGGATCCTTCCGAGCGCAAATGGCGGAACGGCACCCCCATTTTCTCGGCGAGGCCGTCGCCCGCGAATTCAAGTGCGATCCGAAATCCCGCGACATCGATGGTCTCACAGACCTTTCGGCCCTCCGAGGCACGTTCGAACGCTTCCTCGAAGGCTTCGAATGCGTCCGGTTCGCCCGGCCAGGTGTTCGACACGGCGGGCTAGTTTTCCGGTGCGCCGGCCCGCGCCCTGGGCCAGCCTTCTTCTTCGACTTCGTGGATGGGATCGAGGAGAAGAAGCTCTTGCATGTCTGTGTATTTTTCGAGGACCAACGGCCCTCCTTGCGGGTCGATGGCGGCGCGGCCCTCAGGCTCGCCCGACCGTGGCCGGACCAGCTCCTCGCCAACCAGCCGCGCCAGAAACTCTTCGACCTGCCCCGCCGGCCGGCCCATGGCGTCAGCCGTCTCGAGGCTCGTTAGTCCGGCGGCGAGAAGCTGCCATGCGACGTCGCCCGCGCCGCGGG
>JANPDX010000496.1:0-4528 GCA_031431695.1 Dehalococcoidia bacterium | reverse complement strand
TGGTCAAGTCGCCGTTCAGGATTGGGACTGCGAAGGAAGTACGGCCCGCCGGCAAAGCCGCCTTCGATGATGACGACGACGACTGAGGAAGAGGAGTCCGGCTAGCTTCGCCGACTTGTCGCGGCGGTATGACAGCTGCGTGATCACGGTTCCCCTGAACTTGCCGGGAGGGGCCGGTTCGCGCGCGCAAGGGCAGGGGCCCGGAGGCGCGCCTCTCCTACGGCGGGCACATCCTGACCGAGAACCGCAACGGGTAGGGATTCTGGATCCTCGACCTACTGGTCACCCAGGCGACGGGGACAGCGGAGCGCGAAGCAGCCCTCGTGATGTTCGACCGGCGGCGCCTGCCACGGAAGCGGGCAATGCTGGCTGCCCACAAGGGCTATGACACGCGGGATTTTGTCGAGGAGCTACGCCAGCCTGAGGTGACCCCACACATCGCCCAGAGTACCTCCAACCGCAGGAGTGCTATTGATGGGCGGACGACCCGGCATCCCGGCTATGCCCTGAGCCGGCGGGTGCGCAAGCACATCGAGGAGTGCCTCGGCTGGCCGTAGAAGGCGCTCAGAACGTCCTTCTTGTTCAGCTGCTCGGCGACGTCACCCCAGATCCCGAACGGCGTATTGGTCTTCCGGCCGCTAAACGTGACGACCCTCACGCTCCCCATGGGCCCGGGCTGGTAGAACGCCGACATTACCTTGGCGCGGATCTCGGGATGCTTAGCCAGCAGCCCGAGCGCGATGAGGTTGTGGGTCTTTCCACCACCCATCGACTGGCTCAGAAGGAAGGCCCCGGCGGCGCTACTCGACCTCCCTTCGAGGCGTTTGAAGGTCTCGGTGAGCAGCTGCCGCATACCGTCGGTCACGAAGTTCTCAGCAAAGAACCTCCCCGGGTCGATGCTGGGCAGGTCGTCGATGTTATGAACGGTGTCCAGTGTCCGTTGCTCAAACACCGAGGAGCGAGGGGTACAGGCCTGTTCGAGTGTTTTCATCTTGCGGCTGCTTTCCAACTGGGGGTGGCGCCCTCACCGCCTCAGGTTGGAAGCAGGTCGCCCGGCCGCGATGTTACACGCGCGGATGGGGCATGTCCGGGAGATGGCTAACACGAAGTAGGCATCGTGTTCATCGCTCGCGGACGGACGGCCTCACGCCCCCGGCGTGTCGATCGAGATGGCGTGTCCCAGCTTCTTGGCGATGCGTTCCAGCGTCGCCTTCTTCGTTTTGGTGTTCGAATGCGTAACGATCAGGTACTTGCCCCGGCGCGCCTGGCCATATTTGTCGCTGGGGGAAGTACCGACCAGGTCCAGTTTGTTCGCTCGCTCTCCCAACTCCCTCACCTTTTCAAGCCCGAGCCGCTCGATGACATCAGCGAAGGTATCCGCTGCGGTTGCGCGCTGAATCACGCGACCGTCGAGCATTGTCACGCGAAGTCCCGTCTTTGGCCCCTTGGAGTGCGGGGCCAAGTGGTAGCCCTCGACCTTAACCCGATCTCTCGTCTTCGCGTCAATTCCTGAGCGCCACGCTCCCTGGAGCTCATCCAGCTTCGTTCTGAAGTCGAGGAGACGCCTCCCTGATTCGACCAGGGCGTTCGCGTCATCGAACCGCTTCTGTTTGAAAGCGACCTGATTCTCTGCCTCAAGCTGGGCCTCAACGGCTGCGATCTCCTCAGAGACCAAATCCAACGCTGCGCCGACGCCGTCGTCCGCCATATGTTTGTCCTTCGAACTGGGTTTCGAGAATATAGGCGCTCGCACCCGGTCGGGGCGTTCAATGGCTGGTTGCTTTGTTCGCGAACCTACGCGTTAGTGTCACGGATGAACACGAACACGTACCTCCTGCCCGAAACGACCGACCCATCGCCATGGGAATCAGCCCTCTACGCCTTCCTGGCCGAGAAGCACCGACGCACTGGCTCGATGCGCACCGTCCAGAGTTACTGCCGAATCCTGCGCTACTTCTTTGTTCGCATGCAGAAGACGCCCGACCTGGTGACGAGTCAGGATGCGATGGCGTGCTGCTTCTCCAAGGGCTTGTCCGGCAGAGAGCCGGCAGCGATCACCATCGGTTCGCGCATCGCCACGATCTCCTCCTTTTATCGGTTCCTCATCAGGATGCAGATGCTGACATCGAACCCTTGCGACGCCTTGGAACGGCCGAAGGTGAACCCGGCGCCGGCACGGGGACTGAATGCGGACGACGTGAAGCGCCTGCTTTCGGTCATCCCGGATACGGTCGCCGGCCGCCGGGACCGGGCGATTGTGCTGACGTTGGTGCTCACGGGTCGGCGCCGAAGCGAGGTGCTCAACCTGACGGCCAAGGACATCGAGGTCGATGAGGAGCGGACCTTCTACTGCTATCGCGGCAAAGGCGGAAAGCAGGGCCGGCGTGAACTTCCAAGGCCAGCGGTTCAAGCCATTCAACGCACCCTCTCTGATCAAGGACGCTGTCTAACCACCATGTCGCCCGACGAGCCGTTGTGGGCAATCTCGCAGCCGACCGCGTATGCCCGGTTCAAGAAGTATCTGGTTGCCGCTGGCCTGCCACCAACCGGATTCCATGTTCTCCGCCACGGCGCCGCCAAGCTTCGGAGAGATGCCGGCGACAGCGTCGAGGCCGTTAGCCAATTCCTCGATCACTCGTCGCTGGCTGTGACGACCGTGTACTTGCGCCGGCTGGAGGTAGCCGAGGACACGAGTTGGGGCAAGGTGGCGGAAGCCATCGGGGTGTGACACTTTCGCCCCGCGGGGGCCGGCGAAGGACGCTAGTGTAGTGCGTCAGAGTTAGCGTTACGATTGTTCAGGTCGTCGAGGGATGCGCGGGCGCGGGCCACCTTCTCTATGATGCGAGCCACACTGGCTGTCCAGGTGTAGGGCTTTGGATGTTCGTTGCGGGCGTCGATGAAGGCTCGGATAGCGGCCTCCAACTCGCGCACGTTCTTGAAGGCACCGCGGCGGATCGCCTTGTCGGTGATTTCGCCGAAGAAGCGCTCGACGAGGTTCACCCAGGACGCCGAGGTGGGCGTGAAGTGGAGAGAGACACGGGGATGGGCGGCGACCCAAGCAATCACTTCGGGATGCTTATGGGCGGCGTAGTTGTCGATAATGATGTGCAGGTCGAGCGTCTTGTCTGTCTGCTGGTCGAGCTTCTTGAGGAAGCGTAGGAACTCGTCGTGGCGGTGGCGGGGCAGGCATTCATCAATGACGTCGCCGGTGGCTACGTTGAGGGCGGCGAAGAGCGTCGTCGTCCCATTGCGCTTGTAATCGTGGGTCATCGTGCCGGCCCGCCCCTTCTTCATGGGCAAGCCCGGCTGAGTCCGGTCGAGTGCCTGGATCTGGCTCTTTTCATCGACACTGAAGACCAGTGCCTTCTCTGGCGGGTCAAGGTAGAGACCGACGACGTCTTGGAGCTTCTCGATGAACTGCGGGTCGGTGGAGAGCTTGAAGCGCTTCACCCGGTGTGGCTTCAAGCCGTGCGCCCGCCAGATTCTGCTGACCGTGGCTGGACTGAGCCCGACCACCGGCGCGAGTGTCCGCGTGCTCCAATGGGTCGCTCCTAGAGGACGCTCTTCCAGTGTGCGCCTGACTACCTCCGCCACCTGCTTCTTGCTGATCGTTGGTCGCCGACCGGAGCGGTGGGCGTCCGCGAGAAGGCCCCGGACCCCGTCCTGCTGGTAGCGCTCCCGCCAGCGGCTGACCGTCGGTTTGGTCGTATTCAGCCGCTCACAGATCTCGCCGGTGCTCACCCCCAACCCGCTGAGCAGCACGATCCGCGCCCGCAGGACGACCCGCTGCTCGGTCGTCCCCGCACCAACCAGCCGCTCCAACTGGTTTCGGTCCTCGTCGCTCACGGTATTTCGCCTGCTCGTCCTCATGCAGCCTATTCTATCATAAGTAACGGTAATTGTGCTACACTACACTAGTTGTCCGAATCGTCCGAGTCGTCCGAGTCATCCGCTGCTCGGATTGTTGCCAGATCGAACCGCGAAACGACGCGTTTCGAAGATTCGTCGTCTTGCGAGGCGTCCTCATCCGAGCTCGAATCCGGAAAGGCCAGAAGCGGTCCACCCGTGCCGGAAAAGAAATTCTCCGGCCCATCCGGTTTCGCCTGCGCGCCCTGGGGGCCGCTGTTGGGATCGATTTCGCCACCACCGCCAGACCCGTCGAAGCCGGGACCTGTGTTGCCCGGGCCGACGCTGCCGATCGCCCCACCGCCACTGGCCTCCACCCCCGTGGGGTTGCCAAAGAGCGATTCGGCCGTCCGCACCCGGATGCCCACGACAGCTGAGCGGCCGACGATGCCGGATGAGCCCGACTCCTCGTCGTCGGCAGGATCGATGTCGCCGGAAGTTTTCCCACCAGGGCGCAGTGTATTTTCAAGCAGCTTGCGAAAGGCGATCTCGGCTTCGCTCGGCGGTCCGCCATTTGGATCGTCGGGGTCGGTCGATGTCCCGACGTTGTTCTCCGAACTCTGTCCGTCCTCTCCCGACTCCGTCGATTGGCCGTCTTCCGGCTCCTCTTCCTCTTCCTCTT
>JANPDX010000495.1:0-4246 GCA_031431695.1 Dehalococcoidia bacterium | reverse complement strand
TCGGGCCGGTCCGCGCGAACTCGTCGCTCGATCTGCTGCTGCGGGCGTTGCCGGGCGCGCCGGTCTTCACCGTGCGCACCGCCGAGAAACTCATCGGGCGCAGTTTCGAAGCGACCAACCAGGCCGTCGCCCGGCTCGAAGAGCACGATATCGCACGCAAGATCATGGTCGGGCGAAGGAACCGGGCATTCGAAGTACCTGCATTGCTCGATGCGTTTGTTGGCCTCGAACGCCGTCTCGCGAGCCCGGAAGGAGACACCCATGTTTCGCCACCAGCACGTCCCGTTCCGAGGCGTGCCCTCCGCTCGCAACCTTGAATATGTCCCATCCATATTCAAGGTTACTGCTTAACCTTGAATATGAAAACGATGCGTTCCACCTTAGCCACAACGTCCACCCGCCTCCATGTACAGCCAAACACTCCTTCTTTGCCGCGAACCACCGTTGTTGCGGCCCATGCCGAAGCAGTGGGCGCGCCGCGCCGGGAATGGCAGGGCAGCAGCGCGGTTCGGCCTCGCCATCGAACCTACTTCAACAAGTAGAACCGGAAGAAGTCGTTCTCAACGTCAAGCACTTCCATCCCACCGAAGCCCGCCTCCACGGCGTAGCGCTCCAGAATAGGCGCGCGCATCACCGTCCCCGTCGCCGCCGAAGGAGCCTCCGCGCGCCCGTTCGGGAGGCACGTCGTCACACTCCAGCCGTACATGAACTTCTCCACGTCATCCGCTTCGCCCTTGAACTGATCTGGTACGCGTTCGTCCATTACCAGCACGATGCCGCTTTCCCCCGCCAGCTTCCGCATCGCTATGAGGACCGCCACCGGGTTCGCCACATCGTGGATGCACTCGAACGCGCACACCACGTCAAACGTCCTGCCACTCGCTGCTGCCGAGGCCCCGTCGATTCCGCTGAACGTGACGCGCCGCGAAAGACCCGAATCCCGCGCGTTCGTGGTCGCGATCTCTACCGAAGCCTCGTCCGGATCGAAGCCTTCGACCGTTGTTCCCGGATAGGCCTTTGCGATTGCGATCGAGGCCCAACCGCCGCCGAAGCCTATCTCCGCCACGCTGGCGTTCGGCCTGGAGAGGCGCTCGTGGATCGCCGGTATCGCCGGCAAGACTTCCTGGCCGAGCTGGTGCATGAAGAACGGCCGGTTCAACTCCGACTGTCCCTCTATCATGTCGAGTCCGTACGCATCCCAACCGAGGCCGGCCCCGGTGCGAAACGCCGATACAACCCTCGGCAGCTGCCCCGCCGCCGCTGTGATCATCCGGACGATCGGGGCAAAATAGTTCGGGTCATCGCGATCCGCGAGGACAGCGGCATACTCGCCGGGCAGGCTGAATAGCCCGTCCACGTACTCCAACACCCCGGTGGCGGCCTGTTGTTCGAGCCATTCGCGTGCGTAGCGCTCGTCGATGCCCGCTGCCCGCGCAAGGCCTGCCGCTTCCATAGGCCCGGCCTTCGCAAGGGCGCGGTAGAGGCCGAGACGCTCGCCCAGGAACATTCCGTAAACGTCGAACGCCGCCAGCGATGCTGCGAACATGCGCTCCACCAGCGCCGCACTCGTGCGGCCCCGTGCTTGATCCGTGGTCACACTGGACTCCTCCTTGAGAGGTCACGCATTCTAGTCCCACAGCGCACGAAACACACGACAACTGAAGCGCCCGAGTGGAGGCCCCCTCAGGCAACGCGAATGAGCGTTCGCGCCCGGGACTGTCAGACTGGTTCCGCTATGAACACCGGGATCCGCCGCGCCGTCCGTTTCTGGTAGTCCCCATACGGCGGAAACGCCGCGACGCTCAACGTCCAGAGTCGCGCGCGTTCCGCCTCGTCGGCAACCTCTCGGACCCGCATCTCCTGGACCTGGTCGCGGTCGCGAATCTCTACCGCCGGGTTCTCACGCAGGTTGTAAACCCATACCGGGTTCTTCGGGGCGCCACCCATCGAACCGACGAGGACGTACGACGCACCGTCCTTCACTCGCATCAGCGGCGTCTTGCGGATATCGCCGGTCTTGTTCCCCGTGTTGGTGACGATGATGACGGGTAACCCGGTCTCTCGAAGGGTATTCCCCTCGGCTCCGTTGGTTCGTTCATAGAGTTCCACCTGGTCTCTCACCCACCCGAAAGGACTCGGGACGTACTGGCTCATGCTTCAACCTCGGCTTCTTGGTGAAAAGAGCATAGCCGAGGCCGGAACCTCTCACAGCCCCTGCGCACACCACCAACGCGAACGCATCGAGCCGGACGCCCGCGAACCTGACTCACCATTACTTACAGCCCAAACACGTTCCGCAGGGCATCCCGCACACGCTCCATGGTGTCCGCCCCAACCGAACCAATGCGGCTGCTGATCAGCGCCGGCTCAAGCGTTGCGAGGCGATCCAGCCTGATTCGCGATGGTCCATGCAGTCCGGACTGTGCGAACTCATGATCCGCCGGATCAAGGGTCACGTCTGCCCTGCTTGCCCCTTCGAGATTGGATGTGGTGAGCGCGAGGACCACATCTGGTGGCCGCGCGAGTGCGGCAACCAACGCGGGTCGAACCTTGAAACCCGAGAGATCGGTAAATGGATATGCGACAAGTACCACGTCGCCGGGCGACAACGCCGGAGCACTCAAACGGGCTCGCCGTCCTCAACTGTGTACAGATCCGGTTCGTCCGCGAGCCAGGCCCATGCGGAACTCTTCATCAGCAATTCGGCAATCTCGCTGGAACGAGGGCCATCGTCCAAGGGCAGAGGGATTCCACCGGCATCCAGATATTCCAGGTACACCCGCACCAGGTCCTCCGGCTCGGTTGACCGCTCCTTCGCCAGCCGCGCCAACCGTTCGTACATCCTGTCGTCTATCGAGACACTTATGGTAGTCACGGGACAATTTTACCACTCCCGGGCTATGCCCCCAGCCCCTCCCGCGATGTAGACTAGGCCCCCCGGATATGTTTACTCACCTACACACTCATACCGAGTTTTCCCTCCTCGACGGCATGTCGAAAATCGCCCCGTTGATGGACCGGGTGAAGGCGCTCGGCCAGGAAGCCGTGGCCATGACGGATCACGGCGCGCTCTACGGCGCCATCGATTTCTACCGCGAAGCAACCTCCCGCGGCATCAAACCAATCATCGGCCTGGAGGCCTACGTCGCTCCCAACAGCCGCCATTCCCGCGAACGCGGCGATAGCTCGCCATACCACCTCGTGATGCTCGCCCGGAACCTCACAGGCTACAAAAACCTCATCGCCCTCACCACCAAGGCGAACCTTGAGGGCTACTACTACAAGCCCCGCATCGACCGCGAACTCCTCGAACTGCACAGCGAGGGCCTCACCGTCCTCTCCGGTTGCCCGTCGGCTGAGTTCCATCGCCGTATCCAGGAGGGCGACCGCGAAGGCGCCATGGCAACCGCGAAGTACTACCGCGAAGTCTTCGACGGCCACTACTACCTCGAAGTCCAAAACCATCACGACGAAAAGTTCACGCGCTTAAACCCGACGATTGCCGACATCGGCCGCGAGATGGGCATCAAGGTTATCGCCACCAACGACAGCCATTTCACGATGGAGGACGAGGCCGACGCCCACGACGTCTTGCTCTGCATCGGCACCAACGCCACCGTCGACCAATCGGGCCGCTACAAGTTCGATGGCCAGGGCTACTGGGTGAAGGGCGAAGACGAGATGCACGGCCTCTTCCCGGAAAACCCCGAGTTCATGAGCAACACGATGCTCGTCGCAAACGACTGCGACCTCGACCTCCACTTCGACCGGCAACTGCTGCCCGAACCCCCGATTCCCGCTGGCCGCTCCAGTGACGAGTACCTTGCCGAAATCTGCTTCCGCGGCCTCCACGACCGCTTCGACGAGATCACTCCCGAGCTTCAGCAGCGCCTCACCTACGAACTCGATGTGCTCAAGCAAACCGGCTTCTCCGACTACATGTATGTGGTCAAAGAGATTGCCGACTTCGCCCGGAAGTCTGGCATCAAGATGGGCGTGCGCGGATCGGCCGCCGCCTCGCTCGTGCTCTACGCGCTCAACGTCACGGATATCGACCCGGTCGCGAACCGCCTCGTCTTCGAGCGCTTCCTCAACATCGAACGCCGCGAAATGCCGGATGTCGACTTCGACTTCGCCGACGACCGTCGCGATGAAATGATCCGCTTCGCCTACGAACGCTACGGCAAAGACCGCGTCGCCCAGATCATTACGTTTGGGACGCTCGGCGCGAAGGCTGCCATCCGCG
>JANPDX010000494.1:0-3402 GCA_031431695.1 Dehalococcoidia bacterium | reverse complement strand
GGACGCGGCGAGACCGCCGAACCCGAACACCATCAGCGGGATACTTGGACCGGTCGCTCCGGCAACGGCAACGACGATGGAGATGATGCCGGAGAGGAAGAAGCCGGTTGCTCCGTGGCCATGGAGAGGGGCGGTGTAGCCAGTGGCGAGGGATGTTTCGGTCATTCGACTGGTCCATCGGGTATTGAAGAATCGATCTGTCGAGCAAGGTAGTCTGACAGGAGGCGCTCCAATGCTTCCAGCCGAATGTGTTCGCCTCTCCAGGCAACATCCGCGTCGATGAGTGCCTCATAGAACCGTTTTCGATTGGACACGATCATGCTCGGGATAGTCTTGGTTCCTCTGAGCACATATCCAAGTTTGCGGGACAACACGAGGTAACTTGCGGCCCTCGCAACGCGACCGTTCCCATCCTCGAACGGATGTATCCAGTTCACCCTCCACAGGACATAGGCGGCGAGGTGAATGGCGTCCGTCGCATCCCAGTTGTTCTGCACATACTCGACACAGTCCGTTGTCAGCCTTTCCACGTCCTCGGCGGGAGGCGGGCGATGTTCGTTGTTCGTGATGTATACGCGCCCTGCGCGGAATTGGCCGGCTGTCGCCTCAAGGTTCCCAGTGGCGATGGCATGAAAGTCGAGGAGTACTTTGGGGGTAATTACAGGACCAACCGGACGAGCGACGGAAGTCGTCACGAGTTCTTTGACTCGGTCGTACAGAAGCAGGCCGTTGCTGGCTTCGAGATGATCCCGCCGAATTTCTTCGGGCGAGGGCGGCCTCTTCTTCTGAGGCATGCGATGGCTAAGCGGTCTTCACGCGACTCGCGAGCCGTTCGGCTGCTTCGTCGACCATTGCGCGCGTCACCCGAGGATTTTCGATAGCTGTATTGCCGTAGGCGAACGATCGGCGCTGTTCTTCCCACTCTTGAGCGTTCATCGTGCGGTGGCGAGCGTTTTCAGCAGCGGCGAGAAGTTGGGAACGATCCATCGTACGAGCATACAACATTTGCTCATGAGCCTCCGGGCGAATTCGGTCACTCCACAAGTCTGTGAACCCACATTGGTTGGTGGGCCTCCCCGCTCGTACCGACACTCCGATGGGTCGTATAGTAGCGATACTGGAAAGGCACTCCACGTTTGTAGCTATGGTGGCGGTGGAGACCACAACCCTTAGAGACTTCACAAGCTGAACCGTATCTCGGGCCCATTGTTCCGTGTTTCACCTTGAAATTGTGTTTGCGGCAGCTCCCGAGCGGCCGCAAGTTCGCAGAAGAGCTCGGTCGACCGCCTTTTCATAAATCGGAAACCCAACCGATCACGAAGAAGAAAGAACATGCGGCGACCACTACCAAGACAACAGTCATTCGGTTTCCCCGGGCGTATACGTCGAGATCCACTCATTCGTTCTCAGTCCGCGAAGCGGACGACGGGGCTGGTCCGGCCCCAGAGTTCTTCGAGGCGGGAGTAGGCCCGCTGTTCCGGGGAAAAGATGTGCACGATGAGGTCGCCGAAGTCGAGCAGCATCCAGCCGTTATCGCCGCTGCCTTCGCGGTGGCGCAGTTCGACACCCTCCGGCTGGAGGTCCTTTTCCAGGTAGTCCCGCAGGGCACTAAACTGGAGAGGCGATTGCGCGGTCGCTATCACGAAGAAGTCGGTAAACGACGCCGTCTTCGAAATGTCGATCAGGGCAATATCGAGCGCTTTGTGGTCGGAAAGGATATCGACGGCTCGCTGGGCTAAGGACTCTGGGTTCAGAACTCGCGCTCCTCCGCCTCGAGAGATTCGAGACAACTGGCATGGTAACACAGGAAAAGTCACGTCCACGTGTTGTAGTGGGCATGTCCGGCGGGGTAGATAGCTCGGTCGCGGCGGCGCTGCTGCATGAGCAGGGCTACGAAGTCATCGGTGTGACGATGCGGCTCTGGACGGAAGAACGCCCGGAGGAGTTCAGCGGCCACCAGCAGTGCTGCAGCGTCGAAGACACGGACGACGCGCGCCGCGTGGCCGGGCAGCTCGGAATCCGCCACTACGTGATGAACTTCGAGCAGGAATTCAAGGAGAAAGTCGTCGACCGTTTCGTATCCGAATACGCGGCCGGCCGTACGCCCAACCCCTGCGTGCGCTGCAACGAACACATCAAATACCGGGCGCTACTGGACCGGTTGCCGGCGCTCGATGCGGACTTTGTGGCGACGGGGCACTACGCCCGTGTGATTCACGATTCGCGAATCACGATTCACGATTCGAGCGAATCAGAAGCCGGGTCAATCCAAAATCCAACACACCGTCTCTTGCGCGGAGTCGATGCTTCCAAGGACCAGTCGTATGTCCTCTACATGTTGGGGCAGGAACAGCTGGGGAAGTTGCTGCTGCCGGTCGGGGAGCTGACCAAGGACGAGGTGCGCGCGCATGCGCGGCGGTTGGGCCTGGATACGGCGGATAAGCCCGACAGCGTGGAGATCTGCTTCGTGCCGGGAAACGACTACCGATCGTTCCTTGAAGGACGCGTGGAGGTTGAGCCCGGCGAGATGCGCGACGAGACCGGCGCGCTCATGGGCGAGCACCGCGGCATCGGCGCTTACACGATCGGCCAGCGCAAGGGGCTCGGCATCGCGACGGGCGAGCCAAAGTACGTGACGAACATCGATGCCGAACGAAACATTGTGACCATCGGCCCGGAAGAAGACCTGTTCGCTGATACCGCCGAAGTGCGGGAACTGAGCTGGATCAGCGGCCATGCCCCCGCGGACGGCACACGGCTCGAAGCGAAGGCGCGCTACAAGGCGGACCCGGCAGCGGCGGTCCTCGTTTCAGTCGGCCCCGATGGTGCAGTCATCCACTTCGACCGCCGTCAGCGGGCGCTGACTCCCGGGCAGGCGGTGGCCTTCTACGATGGCGACGAAGTTCTCGGTGGCGGCACGATCGAACGCGCCTGGCGTTCGTAAGCGGTTGGTTTTCGCACCGAAAGGCAGATCCCTGACTGTCATTGTGGTGCATTTACATGCCTTCTGTGGTGAATTTGCAGACGTTTCCCGGTGAACCTGCAACGATTCGGTGGGGGATTTCCAGGCCGTCCACTGCACGGTTTCAGGACAGATGTGTGCGCTCACCGCCGTTCTTTACAGTCGGACCCCGGCGGATGCGATGGCAGTTCAGTGGTCATATTGGGAGGCTTCTATGGTGCATTTGCAGACGCCCGGTGGTGAATTAACAAGCATGTTACGGTGAACTTGCAAGCCTCGTGTGGTAGATTTATAGCATGTACGCGAGACACCTTGCACGATACTTTCGGGAGGCGATGGCCGATACGCCGGTGATCCTGATTTCCGGCGCCCGCCAGACTGGTAAGTCAACGTTGGCGCAGTTGTACGCGAACGCCGCAAGCTACATCACGTTCGATGAC
>JANPDX010000493.1:0-1737 GCA_031431695.1 Dehalococcoidia bacterium | reverse complement strand
TTCCTCTTCTTCGCTATCGGTGGAGGACTCTTCTTCTTCCTCATCCGCGGTGGTCTCGTTGAGGTCGTCGTCTGACGACTCGTCGTCGCCGAAACTTGAAAGGCGGCTCAGGACACCATCGATTACCGCTCCATCACTCGATGGAGACGTGCCGGTCAGGGTATCTTCGGTCATTGGTTAACAGGTACCTCTTGGGAACACAGGGCGAATCACTGGACGCGCAGGGCATACTGCGCCTTTTCCAGCCTAACAAGTTTTCAAACGCGATTCAAGGGCTTTTCGGAGGATTAGGGTGGCCTGCATTTGTTGGCGACAAGAGTGCATGCAAAATGCAGGCAATGCAGCTAAACTAGCTCCATGACAGTCGCGATAACCATTCGAAACGTCCCGGACGAGTTGAAGAATACGCTAGCGGCAAAAGCGGCCCGCGCTGGCAAATCGATGCAAGCCTTCCTCCTCTGCGAGCTCGGTGAGGTCGCCCGACGCAAGACCGTGGATGAGTGGATCGAGGAGACGCGCGCTCGAGTCAACGGCTCCGGCGTACAAATCTCGGCGGAAGAGATTGTTCGAAGCATCCGTGAGGATCGCGATGACCCGGATCGCTGATGCGTCCGCGGTCTTCGCGTCGTTGGTCGAAGACGGCCCGCGGGGCGACTGGGCGAGGGAGAACTTCGAAGGACAGGATCTCGCCGCACCATCCCTGATGCGCTATGAAGTTCTGAACACTCTTCGAAGGCATGTCGCTTCCGGGCTCGTGACTGCAGCCCTGGTGCGGAACGCGATGGCGAGTTTCTCCGAATTGCCGGTCCAGGAATGGCCTCTTCAGGCTTTGGCAGAGCGCGCCTGGGAACTCCGGGACAACTTCACGATCTTCGACGCATCCTACATCGCGCTTGCCGAGATGCTCGACGCCACGCTTGTGACGCTGGACGCGCGCCTCGCCCGTGGCCCTGGCGTTCGCTGCCGTGTGGCCGTCTTCGGGGTCGATACCTAGCCCCTCGCCTCCATTCGCCTCCATTCGCCTGCACCACCCGGCGCCCGTACCCTCGAAGCCTATGTCACGACGCGGTCAACGCTGGAAAGAACCGGCCGAACCAACGTATCTGGAACTTCGGATCGAGTCGCTGGTCTTCGGCGGTAATGGCCTCGCCCATGGCCCGGACGGCCGCGTGGTGTTTGTCTCGTTCGCTATCCCCGGCGAACTCGTGGAAGCGCAAATCGAGCGCGAGTTCCCCGACTACTTGCTCGCGGTTGTCTCGCGAGTTATCGAGCCTTCCCCCGACCGGGTCGAGGCGCCGTGTGCGTTGTTCGGCGAGTGTGGCGGCTGCCAGCTTCAGCACATGAACTACCCGGCCCAGATTGCCGCCAAGGAAGCGGTGGTCCGTGAGCAACTCCGGCGCATCGGCAAGCTGGACGATTCTGTCGTGCGCCCCATCGTTGGCGCCGCGAACCCGTGGGGCTATCGCAACCATCTGCGCTTCTCAACCGGGAAGAAGTACGGCGACGTTGGCTACATCGGCCGCAAAGGCTATGGCCTGCTGAAGGTCGAGTCATGCCCCATCGCCGACCCCTGGGTGAGCGACCTCCTGCCCAGGTTGCAGGGCCACGGCGCCGGGCTGCACCAGATCCAGGTGCGGCACTCGGCCGAGACCGGAACCTTCCTCGTGAACCCCGAAATCCCGGCGGTTTCCGTGGCCACCGGCCAGAAGGCATATGTCGAAGCACTCAGCGGCCGCC
>JANPDX010000492.1:0-34044 GCA_031431695.1 Dehalococcoidia bacterium | reverse complement strand
ATCCGGCGGGAGCTGGCTCCAGCGGCCCAGGGGGGAGTAGGGCGGAAACCAGGCGTGCAGCAAGGCGGGGTTCGTTGCACGCACTGTTACGGCGTCGAGGCCGCTCCGCTCTAGCTCCCCCGGCCGCCAGTCGAACACAGCCACGTCGGCGCTGGCAAGGAGCGAACGGGCGGCGGAAAGGCCGCCAAACGAGTGGACGTCGAGCGTCACGACCTGCTTGTTACGGTTCCAGCAGAAGTAGCCCGGGTGGTCCTTCATCCGGTCACCGCCTGGCGGTTCCACCTTGATGACCTCCGCGCCCAGGTCGCCAAGCAACATCGTGGCCATCGGCCCCGCGATGCCCTCGGAAAAGTCGATGATTCGAATACCGGAGAAGGCGGTCATGGGATGGGACTATACGGGGCTTTCAGGCGTCAGGGGTCAGCGCGACGAACTCCGCAGCAGTCCCTCGCTTGAGGTCCTGATGACGCGTTGTCTCGCCGCGTTCGGATTCCGGCCTTGCCCGAAGGACAGCCTGTTCTTCTTCCGCTGTCAACTCGTCGGGATCGAGCCGCATGGTGATGTAGTCGAGAATCTGTTCCGCTTCCTCGATAGAGAGAGATTCGATGATCGTGTGCAGGTCTTGCTTCACGGACGGTGAGGTCATGGTCTCAGTTTAGACCGGTGCGAGAGCTCGCTGGCTCGCCTCGAGTCGATGATTCGAATACCCGCGAACGCGGTCACGGAACGGGACTATATTAGAGGGCAGAGGCGGTGGCATCCGCGGCTACTTCTTGTGGATGACGATGCTGCCCCCGCCCAGCGCCGTCGCGGCCTCGCCGTCTTCCGCTTCACCCATCTTGTTGTCGTAGATGACTGTGCCGCCATCGAGGCTCGTGATCTTGATCCGGAATCTGTCCGGGCTCCCGAGGCCCATAATCCCGCCGTCGATGGCGGTGAGGACGAACGCATACGTCCCGCTGCCGTTAATCGTCCCGAATCCGCGGTACTGCGCTTTGTGGCCGTTCACCACAAGCCAGAGGTACGACGTGCTCTTGAACTTCAGCTTCCCCGCGTCGAACTGGAACTCAGTATCGCCACTCGGGACGGAGGCGCCCTTCTTGTACTTCGACTCAAATCCGAAGTGCGCCTTCCCGGCGGCGCCCGCGCAGAGCGTGCTGAACAGGCACGAACCGGAGGGTGAAGTGATCCAACCTCCCCCCGTCACGAACCCGGCCGCTGGGTCGTAAACGACGATGTACCGGAGCGTTGAGACGCCGGAAGGCCGCTACGTCGTGTCGTTCTCGCTGCCCGGCCAGAGCACACCGGCGCTGTCCGTTGCGATGAACACCGGCGAGACGCAGGAGTTCAACCTTCCGCGCTGAGAGGGTTCCCATGTCGCCAGGCAACATCGGCGCGACACGTCCGCAGGTTGGTTGGTGAACCTGACCACTTACATCCCGCGTGTCCTTGCTATATCGTCCGGCCCATTCTTGGGGTGAGGTCGGCAACATGACGGACGAGACGGAACTTGTTGACCCACCGCTGCCTGACCAATGGGAACCCTACCGCCACCTGGTGGAGCTCTGGATTCGGGCGTTGCGGGACGGATGGGACTCCGTCCCGGATTCCGAGATCGATCGCCACTTCCTTCGCGCGGATGCGCGGGTCATGCTCCGAGCTCTCCCGCCACGGGCAAGATGGGGGACGCTCAAGCGCCTCCTCGGCTATGAGGGATCCGCCGAAGGCCGCGTTACGGTCATTTGGGAGGACCAAGAAGGAGTGTCGCTCCGAACAGGATTCTGGGTTACCGAAGACACCCCGGCTCGGATTGGACTCTTCATGGCGCGGTCAAATCGGACGCTACCTCCCGGGTTTACGGTTCGCCCGGCGGAAGAGGCGGATGGGCCGGCACTGAGGTTGCTCGACAGGCGAGCGCCGATTCGCATCGGAGAAAACGAAGTCGCCTATGACCACGGAAATGACTACTTCGGCGCCATTCGCCTGATGGCGGGCCCCTCCGTGAATCTGGTTCTGGAACACGAGGGGCGAGTCATCGGAGTGAACTGCATGACCCATCTGCCCGTTCGAATCGGCGGTGTTCTGATGCAGGCCAACTACAACTACCGCACGCGGATTGATCCCGACTTCGGCGGCCAGGGCTTGAGTCTTGGGTTCGCTTCGCGGGCTGTGGAACTCATGCCCCGGGCCTACCTCGGTTTTGGGGTCAGCTACATTGCCCGGGGCAACGAACGGCATTGGGCTTCTGGTCGATCGAACCGGAAAGGTTGCTCATCAAGGCCTCCCCATTTGGCGCAACCGAAGGATTCCGTCGCTGTAGCGAGGATGACGCTCCTCGTATCGTTGAACTCTTAAACGCGACACACGATGGTGAAGAGATGTTCGTCCCGTACACCCTGAAATCCCTGTCCGCGCGCCTGGGACGTGAGCCACGAATGTACACGTGGAGTGACCTGAGAATGAGCGATGTCGCGGTGATCGGCGTCGGACGCTTGCCGATGTCCGTGTTCCGGAGCGAGAGCGGAACGGAGTCGGAGCGCAGCCGCGGGCTTGTCTACGACTACGGCTTCGAACCCGGCCACGAACAGTCGTTCGCGAACCTTGTTCTTGGAGTGTGCGCCGAAACGGCAGAGTCATTCACTGAACTTTCGTTCTTCAGTTCGGGCGGTTCACCCGGTTACGCTGCCCTGAAAGCCCTCGCGCACCGCGCGGAAGCGTACAACGCTCTCGTCCGTCGTCCCGAACCGCCCGGTGTCGCAGAGCACGGGTTCTACGTGGATCAACTCACGTTCTAGGCTCGCCTACACCTCCACCCCGTTCCTTCGGACCACCTCGGAATACCACGCCGCGCTCTTCTTCGGGATGCGCTTGAGGCTGTCGAAGCCGGTCGGCCCATCCCGAAGAGCTACACCACGCGCACAAAATTGCCATACGCCGCCAACCGGGCATCCGCCGTCAGCAGGATGAGCGGCTCGCTGAGAGCCTGCGCCACAAGCAGCCGGTCGAAGGGGTCCCTGTGATTGGGAAGGAACGGCAATTCGGAAACCTTGAACAGGTGCGTGTCTGCGATCTCCAGCCAGGCGAAACCGAAGGGCTCGACCTGTTCGGCGAAGGACCTGACGTTCACCGGCAGCTTGCCAATCGAAACCTTGACTGCCACTTCCCAGAGCGAGGCACGGCTGACCAGCGCCTGGTCCGCCGACTCCACGAACTGACGGATCCTCCGGTCAATCCGCCGGTCCGATGATTGCCACCAGAGCGCGATTTGGGTGTCGAGGAGGATCCTCACTCGGGCGTCCAACCGGTGTCGGCGTTCACGTCCTCCGAAAGTGCTTCAAAGAGGTAGTCGATCGGATCGTCGAAATCGTCCGGGATGACCCAATCCTTGCCTGCGGGAAGGCTTCCCGGCGGCAGGATCTTGCGCCGCGGAGGGACGTATGCGGAGAGCGTCGCGATCGGATGCCCCGCCCGGGCGATGATCACCTCTTCGCCTCGTTCGACCGCCTCAAGGAGGCGCGAGAGGTGAGTCTTCGCTTCGTGGATGTTTACAACGGTTGGTGGCATGGGGCAGATCCTCAGTTAGTCCACCCTTAGTCTACCACAAGCTCGAGCCGGGGCGGGTCGTCATCAGCTTCGACCCGCGCAAGGTTCGGCAACCGCGTAGCTCCCCTCGCCAGACCGTACAGAGAGTGAGGGCCTGAACGTTCGGCCCGCGTTCCGACGCTAATTCTTCCCCGGAAGGAAACGTGAAGCCCACGCGCACAAAACGCGAAAAAATGTCTTTCACGTTCCCAGCGAGAGCGACCGCTAATTCGCCGGGGTCACCGTCATCTGCCAGAGGTCTCCGCCCCAGTTGTCCGCTGAGCCGGTGTGTTTGCCGCTGTAGATCCAGATCTTGTCCTTGAAGACGATGGCCAACGGCATTCGGGGAGCCCACCGGGCGTGTTCCGCCTGCCTTGTCCACTTCGCCCCGTCGGTCGAATACCAGACGTCGTTCACCGCGTTGGTGGACCTATCAACGTATCCGCCGAACACCCAGAGCTTGCCATCGAACGCCGGCATCGCGAAAGCATGGCGCGGCTTCCAGGCCGTTTCGGACGCGAGCAACTTCCAGTCCTTGCCGTTCGACGACCGCCAGATATCCGCCAGCCCCTGGCCGCCGAGCATGAACAATTCCTCCTTGAAGACGAGCACGCCGCCATACGCGCGTGCCGGCCATGGAGCCGCGGACGCTACCGGGGCCCAGGTGATGCCATCGTCGGAAACCCAAACATCGTTCAGGAAACCGTCCATGGACCGGTCTTGCGCCGCATGGCTGCCGCCACCGAAGAGCCACAACCTGTCTTCGAAGACCACCATCGTCTGTCCGCCGCGCCCGGACCATGCGGCCTTCCCAACCTCTTCCCACTTGAGCCCTTCCGAAGAGGACCAAATATCGTTCAAGAAGGCACGGCCCTGATAGTCCATGCCGCCGTACATCCACATCTTGCCCTTGAAGTAGACGATGGTGTAATAGATGCGCTCGCCCCAGTCGGTCTTCGCGTGCTGGGTCCATGCCAGCCCGTCTGGCGAGGAGAAGGCGAGGGTCTGCGCCGTCATCCAGAGTCCGTCTCAAAAGGCGACACGCAGCGGAAGCGTTACCGGAATCTTCCCCGGCTGCCACTTCGGTTCGTCGTTCGAGCCCGGGCTCGCCGGGAATCCGCCGCTCCCCAGGGGCAAAACCTCGATCCAACAACCGGCCGGGGGAGCAGTATCTCCGGGAGTCGCGGAGGGTGAGGTCTCGGCGGCGCCCCGGTCGCATCCGACGACGGGCACGGCCAAGAGTGGCGCCGCATGGATGCGCCGCCAGTGCCGACAGTTGCTCCTGCGTCGTCCTCTCACCCGTGGCATGTCACACTTTCCTCGCTCGTCTTCGTAACCGATTTGTACACCGCTCGGAGGAATGGGGTTCCGATCCAACCGGGAATGTCGCCTCCGATTACCCTTGCATGGTTGGTTTGTGAGTGGACATTCACCTTCGCTTGCCGTTATGTACGGGCCCTCGTTCGCGGTAATTGCTTATGCGAATAAGCACTCACCTTTTCCACGGCGTCCGCTATTCCTATACTAGCGATGCTGATCCGGGAAATGGATCAGGCGGGTGAACACATGAAAGTCCAGGTCCTCCAGGAAAACCTCCAGCGCGGGCTCACAATCGTCGGCCGCGCCGTCGCCACACGGTCAACTCTTCCGATTACAGCGAACGTCCTCCTCCAGACCGACCGCGGACGGCTCAAGCTCGCGGCGACAGACCTGGACATTTCGATATGTGCATGGATTGGCGCGAAGATCGATGAGGAAGGCGCGACGACCGTGCCCTCACGGCTTATCGGCGATTTCGTCGCCCAATTGCCACCCGCGACGGTTTCGATCGAGGTCCCCGGCAACGGCCGCCAGATGAAACTCGATTGCGCGCGCAACGAAGCGACCATCAACGCGATGGATTCGGAAGACTTTCCGCGCATCCCCGAACTGCGTGACGGCGTGTCGCTGCAGTTCGACCCCAAAGCGTTGCGCAAGGCTATCGAACGGGTGGAATTCGCGGCCGCGACCGATGACTCGCGTCCGGTACTGACCGGTGTCCATATGAAGACCGAAGGCGTACGCGTAACGCTCGCCGCCGCCGACGGGTTCCGCCTCGCGGTCTCGGACCTGACGCTGCCCGAATCGCCGTCTGAGTCGGTCGAAGTGATCATTCCGTCGCGCGCGCTGCGAGAGCTTTCGCGGTTGATTGGCGAATCGAACGAGCCGGTGGAGATGCGCATCAACCCGCAGCGGACGCAGGTGTTGTTCGCGATGACCGACGTGGAGATGGTGGCGCAACTTATCCAGGGCACGTTCCCGAACTACAACCAGCTCATCCCGGCGGACTTCAACACGAAGGTGACCGTGAGTGTGGATGAGTTCAAGCGGGAGACCAAGATCGCGGCGATTTTCGCTCGCGATGGAAGCGGCATCATCCGGCTGCTGATTACCCCCGGCGAAGGTGGCGGCCCCGGCCAGCTCACGGTCAGCGCGCGCGCCGACGAAATCGGCGACAACGAGGGCAAGGTGGACTGCCGCATCGAGGGTGACGGCTCGAAAATCGCCTTCAACAGCCGCTACCTCCAGGACGTCCTGAACGTCCTCAGCGGCTCCGTCGTCCTCGAAATGACCTCACCCAGCTCGCAAGGCGTCTTCCGTCCCGTCGACGAAAACGGCATCGCCGAGCCCGGCTACGTACACGTCGTCATGCCGATGTTTGTTCAATGGTGAACGCGCTTAAGCGCATGCTCATTTAACCTCTCTCGGCTCGCGATGCCCTTGTAGGTGCTTGTCAGGGACGCATTCGGATTGCTTTCCGCGACTGCTCACTCGTGATGGGTCGGGGCCCTTAAGGCTGCCTGTTCAGCCCGGTCTTGGACGGAAGTTCCAACAACGAGTTCGAGACGGCGGCCTCGTCGTGCGTTAAATGATCAACCGCTTAACGGGTTGTGCCATTTAACCGTTTGATCGCCAACCGAAAACCTTCCGAAAACCTTGAGGCATGACTTTGTGGAGGAAGGGGGATTCGTTTGGAAACATCGCAAGTATTGGTCGTTGGAGTGGGCCGAATCGGCGCGGTTACGGCAGTCGGGATGGCTCACCTTCTCCACGACGTCTGTGCAATCGATATCGATGAACGTCGCATCGTAGAACTCTGCCGTGAGCATCTCAATGAAGCGGAACCGGGCCTGCGTTCGGCGCTCAAGTCCGCACTCAGAATCCGCCATATCGAGTTTCTCACGTCGACTGAACGGACCGGCTTCGATGTCGCGTTCCTCTGTGTCGACACTCCCGCTGGACCAGGCGGAGCCCCCGACATGCGCCAGGTCTTCAAAGCCGCTGAGTTCGCGGTGACGCGATTGCGCAATGGAGGCATTCTCGTAACTCGTGCAACGGTCCCTCCGGGCACGGGCGACCGCCTCACGCTCGCGCTAAAGACACTCGGCCGCGGGGATGTGCAGGTCGCCCATGTACCCGAGTTCTTACGAGAGTCACGGGCATGGGAAGACTTTCGCGAGCCGGACAGAATCGTCATTGGCGCGAACAGCGGGGCTGTCCGGGCACAGCTCCGCGTCCTCTTCGAGGGTGTGGCCGCGCCAATTGTCGAGACCGATCGGACAACCGCAGAGCTTGCAAAGTACGCCGCGAACGCGTTCCTTGCGACCAGCATTAGCTTCGCCAACGAGATCGCCGAACTGAGTCAACGACTCGGGGCCGATGCTTCATCGGTTTTCGACATCCTGAAGCGAGACAAGCGGATTGGCCCGGATGCCTACCTGACTCCAGGACTCGGGTTTGGTGGTCACTGTTTGCCGAAGGACACTGCTGCACTTGAGTACATCGGGGCAGTTCATGGCGTGGCCATGCGCCAACTGTCCGAGACAATTAAGGTCAATCACGGGCGAGTCACGGCCGCACTCTCGTGGCTCAGAAATACCCTGGCGGGACTCGAGGGACGAAGGTGCGTTGTGGTCGGCCTCGCTTTCAAGCCATCGACTGACGACCTTCGCGAGTCGCCGGCTCTACGTCTTGTCGAGGCTCTGAAGTCCGAAGGCGCGACAGTGATTGGATACGATTCATTGGCCGGGTGTGTTCCGGGACTTGAGAGAGCGGCGACGCTTCTCGAAGGAGCAACCGGCGCGGATGCGTTGGTACTTGCGCATGGCGGAGGGTGGCCAGACGGGCTCCTTCCGGAGCAGTTGGCGGCAATTATGAACCGGCGCGTTCTCTACGACCCGACCGGTGCGCTGGCTCGACTGAATTGGCAAGACCATCGCTTCGTCACGAACTTCGGTTCTTGCGACACATCACAGCTGTCCAGGAGCGCCAACAACTCATGAGAATACTCATCGCTTCGGATTCGTTCCCTCCCAAGATCGATGGTGTTGCCGACACCTCGGCAATCGTCGCCAGGAAGCTGGTCGCCCGCGGCCACTTCGTCCGAGTCGTGGCGCCGGCGCCCGGACCAGTCCGAGGTGACGGATTCCGGGTGATCCGTTTGCGATCTGTGCCCCTTCCAATCTATCCAGAGTTTCGCATCGCCCTCGGACTCGACCGCGTTGTGCGCCTGGCCCGAAGGCAATGGGACGGCGCGATCGTCCTTACCCCGGGTCCGATCGGCGCGACAACGCTGGCCTTCCTCCCGAAGTCGACGACGACGCTGAATGTCTACACGACTGACATTCCGGACTACCTGAAAACCTACAGCCTGAACCGCCTCGCGGGGCCGACCGAACAAACTATGAAGGCACTGGCGAGAAGGGCGCACAGAACGCTATGCCCCACGAAGCACGTCGAGTCGGACCTTCGCAAGCGAGGCTATGCTCGGACGGAAGTTTGGGGCCGGGGCGTCGATACCGAATTGTTCAATCCCGGTCGGCGATCGGATGCCATGCGAGAACGGCTTGCCGGTTGTCGGCCCGACATGCCGATAGCGTTGTACGTCGGTCGTCTCGCTCGAGAGAAACGAGTTGAGGAGCTCAGGGATGTCATTCCAGCTTTGCCAGGAGTTCGTTTTGCATTCGTTGGAGACGGGCCGGAACGGACCAACCTTGAAGCGCTGTTCACAGGCTTACCGGTCGTTTTCACCGGCTACCTCCGTGGAGAAGAGCTGGCTACAGCATTCGCAAGCGCAGACTTCTTCGTGTTCCCGAGCGCCAGTGAGACTTTCGGCCAAGTCGCTCTGCAGGCCATGGCTTCTGGCCTCGTTCCACTTGTTGCGAAGGGGTCAGCGACCGCGGAACTCGTGCCGGAGGGGACATGCGGAATACACATTGATCCGGGTTGTCCCGTACAGATAGTCGATGCGCTTCAGGATTTGCTCAACGACAAGGCGAAGACCGATTCGATGGCCCGTGCTTCGGTCGCACATGCGGCGACGTTCTCCTGGGACTCGCTCGTATCAAGACTCGAAGAATTGCTGGCCACGCCGACGCAAGCGTGAACCCGCTATCACCGCACCAAGTAGTTATTCAGCTCCTGGCTGGCGGTTCCAGTCACTCGCCGCGCGCAGAAAACTGATTCCGTCAGTCACTTCAGCAAGGACCCAAACAAGTCCGTAGGCGACGAGCAGCGCATAGAGTTTCTTCATGCTGCTAACGGTATTACGTCTACTTTAACGGTTTGCCGCAGGACTCAGAGCCGACGACCGTCCACGGAGGAGAAGCAATGGATCCTCTCCATGAGAGGCACCACCGTTAGTTGGTCTCCTACTCGAATGCCAAGGTTCGGCTCTAAGCGTGCCGTCAATTCACCGCAGTCAGCTTCGACAGTGACGAACATATCGCTACCGTGTGGTTCGACAAGCACGGCCCGGCCCGAGATTCCGTAGCCACCGGGCGAGGCCGGGCGACGCGCGAACTCCTCGGGACGCACCCCGATTGTCAAGGCGCCATTTGGCGGCGCGGCCTGGGCGACGTGAGTTGGCATTTGAAGCGTGACACCCTTCGAAGAAAACGCGACGGTTTCGCCCAACCGAACGATTTCACCCTCGATCAGGTTCATCGCCGGGCTGCCGATAAACGTGGCCACAAACGTGTTCGCGGGGTTTTCGTAGAGCTCTTGCGGCTCCGCGACTTGCTGAAGCACGCCGTCGCGCATGACAGCGATGCGAGTCCCCATGGTCATCGCTTCCACCTGGTCGTGAGTCACGTAGATGAATGTTGTTTCCAGCCGGCGATGAAGGCTGCTGATCTCGGCACGCGTCTTCAGGCGAAGTTGGGCGTCAAGGTTGCTCAAGGGTTCATCCATAAGGAAGACTCGCGGCCTTCGGACGATGGCTCGACCGAGGGCTACGCGCTGACGCTGGCCCCCGGAGAGCTCTTTGGGACGGCGTTGCAGGAGTTCAGTCATCCCCAGCATCGAGGCAGCCTCATCGACGCGCCGGGCGATTTCGTCCCGAGCGGTCTTCCGTTGCTTCAGTCCGAACGCCAGATTGTCGTGCACATTCATGTGGGGATAGAGCGCATAGCTCTGGAACACCATGGCGATGTCACGTTTCGACGGCTCAACATTGGTGACGTCGACGCCGGCGATTTGGATCTCTCCCGAAGTGGGTGTTTCCAGACCCGCGACCATCCGGAGCGCAGTGGTCTTGCCGCATCCAGAAGGCCCGACCAACACGAGGAACTCGCCATCGTTCACCTTGAGATTCAGGCCGTTGACCGCACGGACCTCGCCGAACTGCTTGTTTACCGCATTGAACGCGACGCTCATTTGATGGCTCCTGGATGAATTGGCATCTGAAGGCGGGCTGAGGGGTGCCCGCCTCCAGACAAACCGGAAGCCTAAGCTTTGAGCTTCGGCTTAACGTCGTTTTCGTAGGCCTTTTCGAGTTCCTTCTTCACGTCGGGCCACACGTTCTTCGCGTCTTCGTTATTCAGGATCATCCGCTCGAGCCCCTTCCCGAGGATGGCGTCGCCACCCGGGATGTAGACGCGGGCGGAGTCCTGTGACTGGGTCTTCGCCAGTTGGTCGATGGCGGTCTTGAACTGAGGCTTGGTCTTGAGGAACTCGGCCATGGCGCCAGTGACCGCCGACTTGCGGACGGGCATGTAGCCAACATTCTGAGAGTAGTAGGCAGTGTTCTCCGGCTCGCCGAGGAACTTGATGAACGTCATCGCGGCCACCTTGTTCGCATCCGGAATCGCATCCGGAATGCAGAGGCCGGCGCCGCCTGTCGGGCAACCAAACTGCTTCTTCTCCGGGTAGAACGCGGTGCCGACCTCGAACTTCGCATCCTTGGGGACGCCCGCAAGTCCACCGGTGGAGGAAAGCATGGACGCTGTGGTCCCGGCGATGAAGTCCGCTGTTTCAGAGTTCGCGGTGACATTGGCGTACTTCTTCGTGAAGACCTGGCTGCGGACATAGTTGCCGGCGTCGATGGCTTCCTGGGAGTCAAGAAGAATCTTGAAGTTCTGGTCGCTGTAGCGGCCGCCGTACTGCCAGATGATCCCATGGAAGGTCCAGGCGGCGTAGCTATCGCCCTTCACATGGGTGAAGGCGTACTCGCCGGAGCCGGCCTTGGCCTGGAGCTTGGCGCCCCATTCGTCCATTTCGTCCCAGGTCTTCGGCCCGCGGTCTGGGAGCCCTGCGGCGGACCACTTCTGCTTGTTGTAATAGAAGAGCGGGGTGGAGCGGGCAAACGGCATCGCCCACTGCTTTCCGTCGTACTGGTAGTCCTTGATGAGCGTGTCCTGGTAGTCAGGCAGGTCGACTTTGAGTTCCTTGGTCAGGTCGTCGACGCTGGTAATGGTCTTGGCGAGGTAGTACTTAAACCACCACACGTCGGAGAGCATGATGATGTCGGGGATCTGCTTGGCGGCGAGTCCAGCGTTGAACTTCTGCGATGCCTCGGCGTAGTTCGCGCCCGCGGTTTCGAGCTTTACCTTGATGTCCGGGTACCTCGCCTGGAAGCGGGTGATGAGTTCTTCCTCGACCGCTTTGGAGTTAGCCGGATGGACACTCCAATACGTGATCTGAGTGGCGGCTTTTACACCGTTGAACTTCGTCGTGGTCGAGGCGCTGGTTGTAGTCGAACCGGTCGGTGTCGAAGTGCTGGTCGAATCGGAGTCGTCGTCATCGCCCCCACATCCGACGAGACCAAGCGCCGCTGCGCCGCCTGCCATGCCGAGTACGTGCCTTCGAGAAACTTTGGACATGAGTCTTCCCCTTGTTGGATTTCCAAATGTGAACCGCCGCGAACATCGCGACGGGGATCACCCTTTCACTGAACCGGCCGTGAGGCCCTCGACCACGTGTCGCTGGGCCCAGACGAAGAGAGCAAGGATGGGGACGATCACGAGGACGGCCCCCGCCATGACGACTCCCCACTGAGTCTGACCTTCGGAGTTCTGGAGTTGCGTGAGTCCGAGAGGCAGGGTTCTCACCTTGTCGTCGGTTGCCACCAGCAGTGGCCAGACGTACTCGTTCCACTTCGCGACGACGGTGATGAGCGTGAAAGTCACCAACGTCGGGCGAGACATCGGCAGGACGATGGTCCAGAGCATGCGGAGGTGGCCTGCGCCGTCCATGCGCGCAGCCTCGATGACTTCTTTTGGAAGGGTGAGAAAGTGTTGGCGCATCAGGAAGGTTCCGAAGGCGACGCCGCCGCCGGGGATGATGATCCCCTGGTACGTGTTTACCCAGTTCAGTTCTGAAACGAGGACAAAGTTCGGAATAAGGACAACCTGCTCAGGCACCATCAAGGCCGCAAGGATCCCCAAGAAGATGATGTCTTTACGAGGAAATCGCAGGAATACGAGAGCGTAGGCAGTGAGCACGCCGTTCGCGACTTTCAATCCGCTGCCGAGGACGGTCGTTACGAGGCTATTGATGAAGTAGCGTTCGAAGGGAACGGCGGTCCAAGCCTGGCGGTAGTTCTTCCAATGGAGTTCCCCTGGAAGCCACGACACGGGAAGCGTGTAGATCTCCTGGCGCGTCTTGAACGATGCGGCCACCATCCAGAACAGCGGCGCGCAGATGGTGGCGACACAAAGTGCCACGATCAGGTACAGCAATATAGATTTCGTCACTCGGCGCCAGTCAAAGCTCGTTCGAGCGCGAGCGGGACGTGACACGCCCGAGGCTACAGCCCTCGCCATGTGCCGCTCCTCATGAGTAGTGAACCCGGCGTTCGAGGAAGCGAATCTGGAGCACGGTCGCGGCAAGAAGGAAGATGAACAGAACCGTCGCGACTGCTGACGCGGCTCCGACTCGATAGTTGACGAACCCTTGCTCGTAGACCTGGTAGACCATGGTCTTCGTCGAATCGAGCGGGCCACCCTGAGTCATGACCCGCACGATGTCGAACGCTTGCATGGAACTGAGAATGCTCGTGACCAACAGGAAAAACGTCACAGGCGAGAGGTGCGGCAACGTTACGTTGCGGAAACGGGACCAGGCCTGGGCGCCATCGACCCGCGAGGCCTCGTAGAGTTCTTTCGGGATGGTTTGCAAGCCTGCTATGTAAACGACGACGGCATATCCGAGGTTCTTCCAAATGAAGACGATGATGACCATCGGCATCGCCCAGTCCGGGTCGTTGTACCAGTTGGGCGATGCGACCCCAGCACGCTCGAGGAGCGCAGCGACCAGGCCAAAACGAGGATCGAACACAAAGAGCCAAACGATACCGATCGCTGCGCCGCTCACCACATATGGCGCGAACAGGATGGTCCTGGCTGCATTGCGACCGCGAAGTGGACGATTGAGCAACAACGCGAGTGCAAGACCGAGGCTTAACGTCCCTGCAACGGTCGCAAAGCTGAATACAAGTGTATTTCTGATGATGTATCGGTTTGTCTCGTTGTCGAAATAGTCGCGATAGTTTTCCAGACCAACCCACGTCTTCACCGGAGAAATGAGGTCCCAGTTATAGAACGAGAGGCGAACGGTTTCGTAGAGCGGCTTATAGGTGAAAAGAAACAGCAGAATAAGGTTCGGCGCAACAAACGCAAGGAAGAGTAGATACTCCTTCCACGGTTGCGTGCCTATTGCAGTCGGGCGGCCGAATGTCGTCACAAACGAAGAATTTGACGCAGCTCCGTTAACGGACGCTCAACGGAACATGATCGTTCGATGAGCATTTCGGTTTGGCATCCTGACGGTTCCGACCGACAAACGCAGCGAACTGGTCAATGGTAGAAACTAAGCAGCAGCAAAGGGTTGCGCGCCGGGAGCTACCTCACGAGCGAGCCGAAAACAGTCGCCGCCACCGAGTTTGAGCTCAGCCTTAAACCGTGCCAAAGCCTCTGAGCGCTCTTCAAAGCGACCGTGGAGATCCGAGACGCGGAGGCCTCCAAAGGTGACGGTGAGCCGTTGGCACTCGGTCGAACCGTCCGGGTCAAACCACTTTCCATGCAACTCCTTCGCAATACCCTGTCGAAACTGGTAGAGGTCTCTTTCAGAGATGGCGAAGATAAAGTCGTCTCCGCCGATGTGTCCGACGAAGGACTCTGCACTCCACGCTTCGGCCAGCCGTGAAAGCAGGCTTGCGAGCTGCAGGATCGCCAGGTCGCCGGCCGCAAACCCGAAGCGGTCGTTGAACTTCTTGAATTGGTCGATATCGGCGTACATCGAACTGTCACTGTTGGCACACTTCGCAGGCTCGGATTTGAGCGCTCGTTCGGAATTCGAGTTGAGCTGCTGCGGTTGAGGACATCGGCGAACGCGGCTCACGATCAATTCTGATTCTGGTCAAGAGCTTGCGCGATGAGTCTCCGGAGCGCCCAGCCAGAGCGAAGCCGCGCCAACGCCCTCAAGGACCCGCGCTCGATGACAACCGCGGGAGCAACGACCGCTCTCACGCTCCTTGCGAGGCCAAGCTGGGCGAACGGAATGTTTAGCGAGTTCGGTCAGTTTTGGGTGTAGCCAGGCGGCGCGTCCAAGTCCCGCCCGAACGGAGGGAAAGCATTCGGGCGGGACTTCCCTGGAGCGCGTGGGACCGCGCTGAAACAGGATGGACGACGGCAATTAACGAGCTGCGAACAACGGCATGGGCAATTCAAGTACACGCCGGAAGCCGCGCACGCTGAAGTCCGCCGGAATCCATTCCGGCCCACGTGACCTTGCGTAGTGACCATGTTCAATTTGAATAGTCGTTACGCGGCTCCCGAGCTCTTTCTTGACCGCATCGTGGATGCGGGGCTTGTCGTCTATGAGCACATAATGTGACGCCGGAAACCTCGTGGTCACTTCTCCGATATGGAGTTCCTTGTGGTCGAAGACAAACTGCCCATCCAGGTGCGGGGTGAGCCCGAGTGCGCTGACCTTCCTTCTTTGAAACGGCTCGTGGCCGTCACAGAGGATCACCACGGGGCCAAGTTGCCTGAGCCGGCGGACCGTGTTCAGGACATCCGGAAACATCAGTTCCGAGAACGGGAAGTCCCAAAGGAAGCACCTCATGTCGAAGGCAAGCGGCTGGGAGCCCGCTGCAACCCCGAACTGGCGAGCTGCCTCCATGAAGTTGACGATGCCGGTACTGCTTCGGACCTTCTCGTAGAAAGTCCAGAAGAGGTCGGCCTCAACCCGCTCCGGACGATTTGAGATCCAGTCGGTCACTCTGAGTTTGAGAGCATCGTGGTCGAAGAGCGTGTTATCTACGTCGAGCATGAAAACGACATCGGTGTTCTCGGTCACGAGGCGAGATTCCACGCGTGGATAGGTATGTAGCGCGCACCTCGAAGCTCGAGACACGCAATCGTCTCGATTTCCCATCGTGTGTCAGAAGGCAAGCCGGTGGACGCGGCAGAAAGCTCGGAACGGTCCCGACGGCGCGAGTCGCGCACGCAGGTGACATGCCAAGGCCATTCGCCCTGTTGTCCGAGGTCGCATGCGGTTCGGTCGTAAAGCCGTCGCCGCGCCTCGTCGAGGGCGACGCTCTCCACGATAGGAAGGTACATGGATTGTTCGCCGCTCTCGAAGAACGCCGCATTGTTGAGTAGTACTGAAATGCCCGCTGGAAACGCATGGACAACCTGGGCGCCCAGTTCCGCTTCCGCAAGATCCGGGACCCAGTAGCACAGCGTCGCGTGCGGCGGAATGCGTTCAGCCTGCACTGGATCGTTGCGAAGGCGCCACTCTTGAATACGGCGGCCGAGTTCACCGGTTACAAGGGCGACCAGCACCCGGCGACCTTCCGGCGAAGTGGCCGACGAGGGACCGATATTCTCCATGCGTGCCTCCAATGGACACATGGCCGGGAAGTTCCCGGCCATGTCTATTCTCGTCGAGTGGTTCTGCTACTTCTTGGTGGCGCAGATGTCCTTGAGTTTTTCTTCCCGGCACATGGCGCGGATGGATTCGAACTCTTTGTCCGGGTAGGCGACCATGCCGAAGGCTGCCTTCTTGGAATCGGAGTACTTCTGGGTGTACTTGGCGAACGACTCTGGATCATTCTTCTTCCAGGCGAGCATCGCGTCGACAACCGCCTTCGAGACTTTCGGGTCCATGGTCGTGCGGTAGACGAATGGGCTGGCGGGCAACTGGAACTTGGGGAGGGTGATGATGTCATCCTTCGGGTCGCTGTTGGCGCCACTCTTCTTGCAGTCACCCGGGCTGTTCCCGCCGCCCGCTTTGTCGGTGACAGTGTCGATCGTCCCTTGCTTGCACAGGTCGTACAGCATCGCTTCGAAGCTGGCGCCGATCTGCGTCTGGCCTGCGAAAGTCGCGATGGCCGATTTGTCGTGGCCGCCGGCCAGGATCTGGTTCTTGCGGACGGTGTCGATATTGACGCCGCTGTCGATGAGCATCTTGCTCGGAGCCAGAAACCCTGAGGTCGAGCCAGCATCGACGAATGCGAACTTGAACTTGTCTTCCTTGCCGGCGTAGTCCTTCAAGCTGGTAATCCCGCTATCGCCGCGTGCATAGATGACGCTGTAGTAGCTCGGCGGTACGCCTTCAAAGTCCTGAATGGTGACCGCGGATTCGATCTTGGCTCCGCCATCCTTGGCGAGGACATACGAGAACGGTCCGAAGAACGCGAACTCAAGTTCGTTGGACTTCATGGCTTCAATGGTGGTCGCATATGCCGGACCAACGAAAAGCTTGATGTCGATGCCGGGGAGTTGCTTCTCGAGGTAGGTCTCAAGGAGTTTCCCCGATTCCAGGACGGACGTCTGATCCTCGGATGGGAGCAGGCCGAATCGTACCTGTGTGCCCTTCCACGGCAGCGGGTTTGGCGTTGCGGTTGCCGTTGGAGCAGCCGTTTGGCCCGCGACCGTGGGCGCGGTGCCATCATCGTCGTCGTCGCCGCCGCATGCGGCGGCCAGGCTGGCGCTCAAGACGGTCAGCGCCGTCAATCCGAGCAGCGTGAACTTACGGAGTTTCATGTATCTCCTCCTTACCCTTTCACCCCTGTTGTTGAGAAGGCGGGCTTTCCCCGCCGGATCTCCGATCAAAGAAGCCGGGCGCGTATGACGGCGCTTATCCGGTCAATAACCACCACTGCAGCGAAGATGCAGATGATGTCGACGGCCAGGCGGTCATACCGCAGCAGGCCAAGATGTAAATCGATGAGTTGGCCGATGCCCCCCGCGCCAACAAGTCCGAAAATAGCGGCGTTGCGCACGGTGCTCTCCCAATAGAAAAGGACGTAGGAGAGCAGCATCGGAAATGCTTGCGGGAGAATGGCCCACCAGCTCGCCGAAAGGCTCGGCGCACCAGTGGCACGAACGGCGTCGACGGGCTTCGGATCGACTGACTCGATCGATTCGGCGAAGAGTTTCCCGAAGCTGCCAGATGAACCAACGATGATTGCCAGGGTGCCGGCGAACGGCCCGAGGCCAACGATCACAACGAAGCAGATAGCCCAAACGAGGTCAGGCACGCAACGAACAAGACTCAGAAAGAGGCGCGTTGTGAGATAGACCGGTGTGTTTGAGACATTTCGAGCAGCGAGTAGCCCGAGCGGTAAGGAAATGATCGAAGCGCCGAGGATTCCGATGACGGACATCTGGACCGTTACGACAGTGGCATCGATCGCGTCGGAGAGGATCGCCCAGTCAGGATCCATAAACTGACGAATAATCGGCTGAGCATCGGCGATTTCGCGCACGAGCTTCAATAGGTCGGCGCCAACGCCCTGGTACGACCAAACCAGAAAAGCGATGAGAAGAACGCCCCAGATGACGACCCGCAGGCTGGGCCGGTTCATGGGACGAGACCAGCGTTCCCGTGCCCGCTTCAATGCCTCGGAATCGGGCGTGTAGCTTTCTGATCTTCCGAAGAGCACCTGAGAAACCGAAGACTGCCACTTGTCGGCGAAGCCCTTGGGGGCCGGCCGCGCCGGGCGAGCAATCTGTGGAGGCTCCAGTTCCAAGTGGCTCAAAGCCGTCCGCTCCGATCGAGAAGGTTGCCGGCGGTCGGGGTATCGGCATCCTCGTCAGGAGCCTTCTTCATCGCGCGTTTCATCGCTTTGTCGAGGTCATGCACGACATGTGGGTCGAGTTCGCGACGGAGGTCCGTATCCGCATCAAGATCCTGGTCGAACCGGTAGACCCGGTTCTCGGCATCCACATCGAATTCGTTCGGCGAACCGTCGAAGACCACTTCACCCCGCGCGATCCCGATGATCCGGTCCGCATATCGGCGGGCCTGCACAATGTTGTGAATGTTCACAAGGGTGGTCACGCCGGTTTCCTTCGCGACGTTGCGGAGGTCTTTCATCACACCATCGGCGAGTTCTGGGTCAAGGTTCGCTACCGGTTCATCCGCGAGCAGAAGGGTCGGTTGTTGGGCGAACGCTCGAGCGATGGCGACCCGCTGCTTTTCTCCGCCAGACAGCGAGTCGCAGCGCTGGGCAGACTTGTGGAGCATGTTCACCCGTTCGAGCGAAGTGAGGGCGATTTCTCGGTCGCGGCGAGAGAGGTACATCGTGACCGCCCGCCAGAGAGGCACGAATCCAAGCCTGCCGGTCAGCACGTTTTGAAGTGCGCTGAGCCGGCCAACCAGATTGAACTCCTGGTAGATGAACCCGACCTCGCGCTGGTACAACCTGCGCTCGCGGGATGCGAGTGATGCGACGGTTCGTCCACCCACGGTAATTTCGCCGGCCGAGACCGGGAGGCTGGCGTTGAGACAACGCATCAGTGTCGACTTGCCTGCGCCGCTGCGGCCGACCACGCAGACGAACTGTCCTTCGGGAATTGCGAAGGAGACGTCCGCTAGAGCGGTGTGGCCGTTTGGAAACGTCTTGCGGAGATTTGAGACTTCGATGTTCGCCATAGCGGGGATATTCCGGCGGTCCTGTTATCGGCCCTTCATCAATTCGTTAAAGTCTGGCTATCAAACGATGAACGGTCGTCGCCGGTTTCAGGGCGGTCGTACCGGAGGTCGAATCGGCCGGATGCCCAACGCGAGCGGCGCAGGCCGAGGTCGTGCGGTTCAAGGGCTTTGCCCGCTGCTTCAACGAGGGCATGCACGATAGCCAGATGAGCCGTCCGGAACCGAGCTTCGTCTGCGGCGTAGCGAGTACGGCTTGCCTCCACCACCAGGGAATGAGTTGCGGTTTCTACGAGTGGCGAGCGAGCGAAGCTGCAAATCGCAATGACGCTCGCCCCACCGGTGCGGGCGCGCCCGGCCGCATCGACCGTTGCCTTGGTCCGACCGCTGTGAGAGACACAGAGGAGAACACCGCGGTCGCCAAGGAATGCCGCTGCCGCCGCTCCTTCATGCGGATCCTCAAGGCGGCGGCAACGGAGCCCAGCTGTGGTCAGGAGGAATTCCGCTGCCCGCGCCGTAGCACTGGACGCCCCAACTCCAACGATGTCGATTTCCGATGCGGCCGAAAGGAGTTCCGCCGCCAAGCGAAATTCGGAAGTGCTGACGCTCGTGGCAGCGAATTGCACGGCCCGAGCATGGCCATCCAGGAAGCTGGAAAGGTCACCTCGTTGCGGCGGAACCTCCGTCGCAGGGGAATCCGCCTGGCGCGCGAGGGCGTATTTCAGGGCCCTGTAGCCCGGGAATCCCATGAGGCGCGAGAAGCGAACGACCGAACCGGCGCTGACCCCAATCCGCCTGGCAAATTCCTCGATTGGTTCTTGCACCGCTCTGGCTGGATCGCCGATGAGCGCGCTGGCGATAGCAGCCTCGACGGCGGTGTAGCCGCGCTCGTGGTAGCGAAGCTTGTCCATCAATGAGTACGTTGAAGTTTCTTCAGTCACGCGTACACAGTTGCGCGACTCTGTTAAAGCATCGCTAACCCCTCGGCAAGCCCGCATCACCACACTGCCTCGGAAAGGGGTACGCACCGTGTTGACTCGCGAAGAACGCTTTGAAGCGCTGGCGCTCGCTGAAGAATCTCGCATGGTTTCGGTGGCGGACGGCATCCTGTCGAGCCATGAAGTCACCGTCCTCAGGCCGCCTGTCTCGGGCGCCGTGATGATGCGGGCCATTGAGACGGCTGAAGGCTCGTCATTCAATCTCGGCGAAGTCTCGGTCACTGAGGCCGAAGTCGAGTTGGAAGGCGAACGAGGCTACTGCATGGTCATGGGGTACGCGCCGGAACGAGCGCTCGCCGGCGCCGTGATCGATGCCGCCGCCGAAGCCCACCTTTCCGTTGAGGAGATAGAAAACCTGCTGCAGCATGCATTCGAAGCTGAGGCACGGAGGCGGCGTTCGGAATGGATGCTGCTGGCACCCACGCGTGTGCAGTTCGACGAGATCCCCGAATGACCGCACAGGCAGTGGTTTTCACTCCAGACGCGCGCCAGTCCCAGGAGGACTTCCGCGAGGTCCTCGAATGCCTCGCCCGGCCCGGGCGCCTTGGGCGCGTGGGCGAATCGCCGTTCCCGTTGACCGGTGCCCGGCATGCCTATGCTCTTTTGCGGGCACTGGCCGACCAAGAAGTCAGCATATCGATCGACGGCGCCGAAGAATCCGTTGCTCGATTCGCGTCGCTCGGGACCGGCAGCCGCCTGGTCGAATCCGAGGTTGCCGACTACGTGCTCTTCCTGACGGACCCGGGCGACCAACTCGCCCATTTGTGCCGCGGCGAACTAGAAGTTCCCGAGTTCGGAGCGACGGCGGTTGTGCTTGTCGAGTCACTCGCCAGCGGCGATCGGTATGTGGTTTCGGGTCCCGGAGTGCCCGGTGCCCGGGAGTTTCGGATGAGCGGGATCAGCCCTGCGACGCTCGTAGCTCGCGACGCTGCATGCGCGTTCTACCCACTGGGCATCGACATCGTCTTCGTCGACCCCGGCGGCCGCATGGTGGGACTTCCCCGGACAACTGTGATCGAAAGGCAGGCTGACTGATGGGATACACCGCAATGCAAGGGGGGCTGTCCTCGATCAAGGCAGCGGAGCACCTCGTGAAAGCGCGAGTGTTCGGTCGCGAAGGGCGGCCACTCGATCCGGGAGAAATCGGCGAAAAAATGTCTCTTGGCGTCGATCGGGTGATGAGCGAAGGCGGTCTCTATGACCCGGCTGCGGCATCAGTGGCCCTGGTCCAGGCCGAAGGCGACCTTCATGAGGCGAGCTTCATCGTGAGGGCGTACCGCTCGACTCTTCCCCGCATCGCCTACTCGATACCCACTGACACTGGAGAAATGCGAGTCCTACGGCGAATCACGCCCGCGTTCCAATTCGCTCCGGGCGGACAGCTACTTGGATCGACGCGAGACTACACTCAGCGCCTGCTCGACTGGACGCTTGCGGATGGTGGAATTCTCGAGGAAGAAACCCAGGAGCAACCGTCGGAAGAACTCGACCGGCCCCAGTTCAGTCGCATTGCCGACATTTTGCGGGCCGAAGGCTTGCTGCCGATCCCAGAAGAGAATCCGGCCGATCCAGATGACATTACCCGGACTCCAATTGTCTTTCCGGCCAGTCGATCCGCGAAACTTCAGACCCTCGCACGCGCGGAAACCGGCTCCATCACGGCCTTCGCATACTCGTCCATGCGAGGTTATGGAACGTTCGCCCACGGGACAATTGCAGAACTCAGAGTGGGCGCGATTCCGATGCGCATCAGCCACCCCTACACGGGACAGCCGGTGATTGTCGGCGAAGTCCAGGTAACCGAGGCGGAAGAGTTCACGATTTCGCCTCATCGCAGCCTCAGTTCCGAGCAGATCGAACAATTCGCACTTGGCTACGGCCTGGTGTTCGGCCAGAACGAGCGCAAGGCGATCTCGATGGCGATGCTCGACCGGCAACTGGCCGAAGGCGGAGGAGCGATGGCATCGCAGGAAGAATTCGTGCTGATGCATATCGATGGCGTCGAGGCGACTGGCTTCGTGGAGCATCTGAAGCTTCCGCACTACGTGGAATTCCAAAGCATTCTCCAGGGCATGCGCCGGCGGCGGGACCGGGATGCCGCGGCGAATGAGTCAAAGGAGGCGTCTCTTGTCTAGCGTCCAAGAACTTGTCGCGGAAAACGTCAGTCCAGGGCACGGCGCCTACAACTTTGGCTTCCTCGATGAAACGACCAAACGTGAGGTCCGGCGGGCGCTACTCAAGGCCGTGGCTCTTCCCGGGCACCAGATCCCGTTCGGTTCCCGCGAAATGCCAGTGGCTCGGGGTTGGGGCACCGGGGGGATTCAGGTGACCCTCTCCATCCTCGGACCGGATGACACGGTCAAAGTCATTGACCAGGGAGCCGATGAGGGCGTGAATGCCTGGAACATCCGCCGGCTGATAACCGATACCAGCGGGGTGCCCACCACTACCGACAGTCGCGAAGCAAGCATCATTCAAACGCGCCATCGAATTCCAGAGGTTCCGCTGCGCGAAGGCGAGGTGCTTGTCTTCCAGGTGCCCATGCCAGAGCCCCTGCGGATGGTGGAACCCAGCGAACGCAAGACGCGGGCGATGCACGCCCAGGCCGACTATTCCCGCGCGTGGGTCCACCTCTATGAAGACGTAGTGCGAAGGGGCGAGATTTCGCACGCGACCGGGTACCCGGTGATGGTGGCAGGCCGCTATCTGTTATCGCCCAGTCCCATCCCGCGTTGGGACATTCCGAAGCTCAACATGTCGGAGGGCATTTACCTGTTCGGCGCGGGCAGGGAAAAACGCGTTTACGCGATCCCTCCGCACACCGAAGTAGTCCCGATCGACTTCGAGGACCACCCGTTTTACGTCGAGTCGTTCGCAGGCCGAAAGTGTCAGAAGTGCGGGAGCGAAGACGTCTACATGAATGAGGTCATCCTCGATGACGGCCGGCATGCATTCACCTGTTCCGATTCGGGCTTCTGCGATTCGAGAACAGAAGGAGCGGGGGAATGAAGGCGGATTGGGTACTCAGAGTCGACGGACTCGGCAAACGCTACGGTCGGGGCTGCAGCGCTTGCATCCAAAACACGGGGCCTGAACAAGGAACCAACTCCTGTTCAAACTGCGGGAGCATCGTTGCCTGCGCGAACGTCTCCTTCGACCTGTTGCCGGGCGAAACGCTCGGAATAGTCGGCGAGAGTGGCTCGGGCAAATCGACGGCTCTGCGGTGCCTGTTCATGGACGAAGAGTCGACCTGGGGCAACGCATACCTCGCCGGGTTCCACAACGGTGAACGGGACATTTTCAGCGCCAAGCTGCCGGAGCGGCGCGAAATTCGGGCCGCTCAGATGGGGCTTGCGTACCAGAACCCGGCGATGGGGCTCAATCTCTTGATAACCGCCGGTGGCAATATCGCCGAACGTTTGTTGAACGTTCGCGTTCGGTCCGTGGCCGAAATCCGCGAGCGTGCGAGTTACCTTCTTACGCGTACCGAGGTCCCCCGGGATCGAATGGATGACATTCCCGCGCACTTCTCCGGAGGGATGCAACAGCGAGTCCAGCTCGCGAAGGTGATGGCGAACAGCCCATCGGTGCTACTGCTGGACGAGCTCACCACCGGGCTCGACGTGTCGGTGCAGGCGGGTGTCCTGGACCTCGTCCGGGAACTGCAAGAGCAGCTTGGCATCGCGATGGTTGTCGTCTCTCATGACCTTGGCGTCATCCGGTTGTTGGCAGGACGAACGATGGTCATGAAGGACGGGCGCGTGGTTGAAAGTGGCCTCACCGACCAGGTCCTCGAGGATCCGCATCACCCCTATTCGCAGTTGCTCGTCGCCTCGATGACTTGACCCGGCAGGGCAGAAAGGACACATCAGATGATCAGTCCAGCACTCGATATCTCGAATTTGAGCAAGCGGTTCGTCCTTCACATTCGCGGCGGGCTGACCCTCAATGCGCTTGAAGGAGCCACGTTCCAGGTCCCTCGCGGCGAATTCACGGGCCTCGTCGGCACCTCGGGATCTGGCAAAAGCACCCTGCTAAAGTGCCTGTTTCGCACATATTTGCCGGATTCCGGCTCCGCTGTCTTCCGGTCGGCCTCGGGGGAAGTCATCAACCTCGCCGCAGCGGATGACCACGAAATGCTTCGACTCCGGCGGGCGGGACTCGGGTATGTCTCGCAATCGCTCAGGGTGATACCGCGCGTCACAGTGGAGAAAACGGTCGCAGGCCCCCTGGTTGCACGCGGCCTGCGCTCCGAACAGGCTTTGGCGGAAGCTCGCCAGCTCCTCTCGCGATTGAACCTGGCGGAGAGTCTCTGGGACTCCTATCCGGCCCTGCTCTCGGGCGGCGAGCAGCAGCGCGTGAACGTCGCCAGGGCACTCATTTCGTCCCCGGAAGTCCTCCTCCTGGATGAGCCGACAAGCGCTCTCGATGCATTCAACCAGTCAGCGGTTGTGGAGCTCCTGTCCGAGCGCCTCGCCGCCGGCGCAACCATGGTCGGCGCGTTCCACGACGCTCCGAGTCTTCGCCGCCTCGCGTCGCAGGTCATTCGCCTGAGTCTTGGCGAAGTGGCCGCTGTTGATGCCAATGTTCGCGAGCCGGCGCTCGCCGGAGGTACCCATGTCTAGTCTCGTCCTTACAAACGGTACATTCGTCACCCCACTGGGTCTCGTCGAAGGCTCCCTGGTAGCCGAACATGGAGTCATTGTGAGCGTCGCGCCAGTCTTCCGTTCCGACGGAATCGACCTTCGTGGAGCGCTTGTCGCACCGGGGTTCATCGACCTTCACAACGATGGGCTTGAGGGCGAGATCAACCCTCGGCCGGGCATTGGTCTGCCACTCGACTTCGCGCTAGCGAACTTCGACCGGAGGGCTGCGGCCAGCGGAATCACCCTCGCGCTGCATGCGATCACCTTTGCAGGCATGGAAAAGAAGGGCCGCACACTGGATGTCGCCAACGAACGAGCCCTCGCGATCCGGGCGCTCGGCACTCACGAGACAGCGGCCGAACATGGCGTCCTCTTCCGCGCCGACGTTTGGCAGCCGGAAGGGCTGGACGCCCTCTTCGCTCGCGCATCGGAGTGGCCGAAACCTATCGTTACTTTGAACGACCACACCCCTGGCCAGGGCCAGTACCGGGACGTCGGCATATATCGCTCGGCGATTACGAAGTGGACCGCCATCGATTCTGAGACTGAAATGGACGCCCACATAGAAGGAAAGGTCCGGTTTGCGGCGGAACACCCCGAACTCGCGGAGGAAACGTTTCGGCGCTGTTCCGAATATGCACGATCAAGTGCCGTGATCCTCGGATCACATGATGACGATTCTCCCGAGCGGACCTCCTTCATGTACGGTCTTGGGGCGACCATCGCCGAGTTTCCGGTGACTATCGAGGCGGCGATCAGAGCGCGTGAATTAGGCATGACCATCGTCGCCGGCGCTCCAAACGTGGTTCGCGGCGGATCGCACTCCGGCAATGTTTCTGCTGTCGAATTGGTCGAGTTGAACCTCTGCGACATTCTCGTTGCTGACTACCACGCCCCCTCGTTGATGTTGGCTGTCCAGCGACTCGTGGAAAGCCACGGGTTGGGTATTGCCGACGCCATCAACCTAGTCAGCCGGGGTCCAGCGGCAGCTATCGGACGGAGTGACCTTGGCGAAATCAGCAACGGCAAGCGCGCGACACTCACGGTTATCGATCGGCCGCCGCACGGTGCCTGGCAAACGGCAGCAATCATTCGGGACGGCAGCGTGAAGGCGAGCTTCGGGCTGGACTCGTCGGTGCCGATTCCCGCAGCGGTCGCCGTCTAACCGCGACGGCGGAGTCTCAGCGATTGTTAACATCCATCAACCAGCATCGGCTGGATGGAAACCGGAGAGATTCGAGACGCCGCCGAGACGCTCTTCGCTCGCGTTGTCGATGCCGCTGATTCCTCTCCAGCGCTGGAGTTGGAAGACGCGACGACAAGTGCCTCCAATCTGCTGGCCTATCGCGAATTGCGAAGAGACGATATTTCTGGTCTTCAGATTGAGCTCGCTGATTCTGGGCTCTCGTCACTTGGACGCATGGAAGGTCATGTCGTCGAGTCGTTAGCCAAAGTCGTCGGTTGGCTCGGCGGCGATGCGATGCACGGTCCCGCGCCAACGCGGGAGGAAGCAAACGACATCCTCCGTGAGCGCAGCTCTCGCCTTTTCGGTCGGCCGCGCCTCAATCGCGATACACGGATAATGGTGACCCTCGACCACCTCGTCTCAGACCCCGTCGCCTACTTGAGTGACCTGCTCCTCGCGGGGATGGATGTTGCACGGATCAACGGTGCGCACGGGACGTCTGCGGATTGGGTTCGCCTTAAGGACGCGCTTGCCGAGGCGGAAGCAGCCCTGGGTTCCCGGAATCCGCTAGGACGCCGTTGCCACATATATGTCGACCTCGGCGGGCCGCGGATCAGGACGGGCCCGATGTCAAAGGAGGTTCGATTGAAGGCCGGCGACCGCATCCGTTTGTCGCGCCTGCGTGCGGTTTCCGAGCCGATAGCTGCTTCTGCCGACGCCACCATCATTTCGTGCACGGTCCCAGAGGCCCTTGAGTCACTCGCCATTGGGCATCGAGTGTTCTTCGACGATGGGAAGTTCGGTGGTGAGGTCGTGGATGTCACGGCACACTGGATAGAGGTCCTCATGACGGCGCCAACCGAGCATGCGAAGCGCTTGAAGCCAGAAAAGGGCATCAATTTCCCGGACACAACCCTGTCGCTTCCCGCTCTGACCGAACACGATCGCCTGGATCTCGTCCACCTATCCGGATTCGCGGACGTTGTTGGACTCTCATTCGTCCACGGCCCTGACGATGTCCGCATGCTCCACAGCGAACTTTCGAATCTCGGAAAGGCGGAGACCGGTATTGTCGCGAAGATCGAGACCCGCGCCGGAGCGCGTAACCTGACAAGCATCCTGCTCGCAGGGCTAGAACTCCCGGCGTTCGGTGTGATGATCGCGAGGGGCGATCTGGCGGTTGAGGTTGGATTCGACGACCTCGCCTCGTTCCAGGAGAACATCCTTTGTCTTTGCGAGGCGGCGCATGTCCCAACGATCTGGGCGACCCAGGTGCTCGAGACTCTCCCTCGCAACGGGTTACCGGCTCGAGCCGAGATAACCGATGCGGCCGCCTCGAAGCGCGCCGACTGCGTCATGCTGAACAAAGGGCCGCATGTGACAGCCGCGGTCCGGATGCTCGACCGCTTACTTACTTCGGAACAGCGCCACCGCGAAAAGAAACGCGACCTTTTTCGTGAGTTCATGAACCAGGCGCCGGGCTAGTCAACATTTTGTCCATTGGCCGCTCCACCAGGCCGTCAATCACACGGGTCGGCTAGACTCTGCCCGTGGTCGCGTCAACGATCCCCGAGCCAGTCAGCTACGGTTCCGACAAGTCGGGCCTCATCTGGGGCTACCTCTTTCAGGAGGGGATGGGCGCCCAGGCCGTGGACGGGGAGAGGGTTGCGCACCTCCTCGACGCGGGCCTCGGCGGTGACGGTGAACGATTCCTCTGGCTCCATTTTTCGCTCGGTAACGCCGCCACCGAGGGCTGGCTGCGGCGGCACATGTCACTGCCCGAGGGTTTCTTCGAGTCCCTGTCCCACGCGATGGGTTCAACTCGGCTCGAGCAACTGGATGAATCACTCGTTGCGGTCGTGCATGATGTCCTGTTTGAGTTCTCTTTCGACCCATCAAATGTTTCGACGGTCTATCTCTGCGTTCAGCCAAACGTGCTGGTTTCTGTCCGGCCCAAGCCCCTCCGGTCGATAGACCGGCTGCGCGCGTCAGCGCGTGCGGGTGTCCAGTTTCGCTCGCCAGCCTCATTGCTTGCGCACCTTCTGAGGGACCAGGCCGACGTGTTGGTGGAGATCGTTCGCGAAGCCACCGAGCGGATCGACAACATCGAAGACCGAATTCTTCAGAGCCGGGTCACGGCAAGCCGGAGCGAACTCGGCAGGCTCCGGCGCACCCTTGTCCGCCTTCAACGATTGCTCGCTCCGGAACCTGCTGCTCTATTCCGGCTCCTCAATCATCCTCCGGACTGGCTTGGCGAATCTGACCAGGACGACTTGCGGGCTGCAGCTGAAGAGTTCTCGGCTGCGGTCGGGGATTCGGCCGCCCTCGTCGAACGAGTGAAACTGCTCCAGGAAGAACTCGGCGCACTGGTCAACGAACAAACCAACCGAACGTTGTTCTTGCTCACGCTGGCCACGGTCTTCGCATTGCCCATCAACCTGGTCGCGGGCCTCTTTGGGATGAATGTGGGAGGCATTCCGTTTGCCAGGAACGAGTTTGGATTCGCGCTGATTGTGGTGTCTCTCGCGCTGAGCACCGGAATCGCGGTCGTGTTGCTCCTGAGGACTCGCAAGGGGTGAAGGAATTCCAACCCGACCTATTCACGGTCGCGCTACGCCTTCCCTGCGTAAACGAAGGGCGCCCCAATGGTGCCGTTTAGACAGATTGGTGGACAGTTCCTGCTTTGGCATCACGGTTGGTGACGAGTTCGTTGCCCGCAGAGCGTCTTCGCGGCCCGCAGGGCCGTCGCAGTTTGTTTCGAGCAATGCTCAAGAATTGAGTCGGGGAGTCTCAACCATGACTCAAACTCGTTGGAAGACGATGAGCGGTAGCCATGCCAGCAGGGCGATGGCGCTGTAGAGAAAGGCGCGTTGCACGCCAATGAGCTTGTTCGAGGCAATCGTGCTCACCGTGTGGGCCTGACGGATGACGTCACGTTCGGCAAGCTCAATATCAAGATCGATGCTGCGATGCTCGAACTCGTCGCCGGACATCGCCTGGATGTCGTCGAAATAGAACAAGGAGTTGGTGTGCGTTCGGGCGATGCCGCGCCTGGGAGCAGTAGGCACGTAGACCTGGGCTACGAAGAACGACGCCACCAGCGAATTGACCACGTAGGCGATGAGCAGAACCCAACCCGCGAGAGCCCATATCGAGCCGCTCGAGTCTCCACTGAGCAGCGACCCAAGCCCCGTGGCCTGGGTGACAGTCACGGCAGCGAGCGAGACATGCAGGGCCAGTACGGGCGCTACCTTCGCATCGGCCATCTGGGTGATGCGAATTGCCCTATCGAGTGTCCTCGTGTGGTGCTCGATTCGCTGCCAGTGGGTTGGCGGGTGAACACGATGCCGTACCGAGTCCGAGTCTTCGGGAGGGTTCTTCGTTTCGGATTCCCGAACAGCAGTCATCTATGCCTCCGAAGCTGGACCGATGGATGCATCCACGTTTCCCTAACTCGCAACAAACGTTGCCGTGCTATCAGCAAGCCTGCTGAGCTCGCGACCTGCGTTCCAGTGTCACCAACAGCCCAAGAACAAGGTGAACCTGAGGCGTGATCACTATTCCCGCCAGCAAGCCCGCTTCCTCAGAGGGTTGATGAGCCGCGGTATCATTGAACTATACTCAAGCCGTTGCTCTGACGCCGCGTCCATCAGAGAACGGAAGGGCACCAGCTGGTGCCCTTCAGGAGTACTTGCGGAGCAGCTCCAGTTACGCTTCGCAGTTGCTGACCTGGTTGTTACCAGGTCCTGCGTCGCATGTATCGAACCCGAGTCCGCCATCGACTTGGTCGTTTCCTTCGCCGGTGCTGATGAAATCAATCCCTGAGCCGGTCGTGACTTTGTCGTTCCCCTCGCCGGTGGAAACGGTGTTATCGCCATTCCCGGCGTGGACGTCATCGTTGCCTTCGCCGGTGGAAATCCAATCGTTGCCGGAGCCGGTTACGACCTTGCCGTTGCCCTGGCCAGAGTTGATCGTGTTGTTGCCGTCTCCCGCCTGGATGTCGTCGTTGCCGTCACCCGTCAGAATCCAGTCGGCGCCGCTTCCGGAGGTGACCCGGTCGTTACCTTCGCCTGAATCGACGGTGTTGTGCCCGGGGCCGGCGTCGATTGTGTCGTTGCCTTCACCGGTGTCGATGACGTCATTCCCGGAACCTGTCACCACGCGGTCGTTTCCCTTTCCGGAACAAACGATGTCGTCACCACCGTTGCCGTTGACGGTGTCGTTCCCGTCTTTCGCGTAGATGAGGTCATTCCCCGGGGTTCCAACGATAGTGTCGTTTCCGTTCGTCCCGAGGATGACGTTGTATCCAGCGGGAACAGCAACCGTGCAGGCATTTGGACAGCCGCCCCTGGAGGCCGGGCCGCTGAGCTGGGGGCAGTTGTCAGTCGTATCCGGCGTCCCATCGTTGTCGTCGTCAGGGTCCATGCAGTTCTTGACGCCGTCGTTGTCGGTGTCCAGGAAGCCCTCGTCAGCGCCCTCGTTCAGGTCGTTGTCGAGGCCGTCGCAAGCTTCTGGCGTCGAGGCAGGGTTGTTCGGATCAGAGCCCAGGAGGTTTGGCTGCGCTCCCCCGGACCCGATCTCTGCCGCGTTGCTGAATCCGTCGTCGTCGGCGTCGTCGTCGCAATCAACGGTCCCCGACCTTACGGCATGACCGTCCGTCTGGCCGTCATCCGTCCAAAAGACGGGTTTCAGGTTGTTGACGCACTCGGCCTGCGATGCCATCGCCAAGCCTTCGTTGTTGAGGTTGGGCATCCCTGCCGGGCGTTCGTACCGCTGCCCGACTACGAACCGGCCCGTCGCCGACTGAATCTGAAAGAGGTGAGTCCGGCCTTCACAGGTGTTGTCGCAGGTAACCCAGAGAGTCTGGAGTTCCCGGTCGAACTGGAGTTCCATGACGCCAGGGAAACCACTATCGACGGTTGCGATACGGGTGTAGCCGCCGAGTTGGTGGTCAAGGGCGTAGCCATAGACGAATCCGTTGTTTTCGACCCCGACAAAGAAGAGGCCCGCGCCGTGGCCGGGGTATTCGCTAGGGTTGTAGGCGTGTCCCATGGCTTCATCGAAGAAGCCACGTGAAACAAGGAACGTGTCCGGGATCCAGGTGATGGCTTCGAGACCAAAGTTCGCAAGGAGTGGTGGCAGGTCCGCGGTGAGGTTCCATTCCATGGTCGCGGTCAATTCCGTACCGGTCGCTGTCGGATCGAAACGGAGGATTGAGGGTCGACTAATGTTACTAATGCCGTTATCGCGTTCCGTCGCGACGTACATCCCACGCGCCGGACCGTTACCCGCGAACGTAACTCCCTCCGCATCTGGCCGGCCCAGCCCATTCATGTAGCGGAACTGCTTGCCGCCGCTCCAATCGTTCGACGTATCCGGGTGCCAGATCCGATTCACGGAATCCCAGACGAGCCGGAAGAGCGTCTCGGGGTTGTTGCGTACTGCCCAGAGGACGCCGGGCGTGGAGTTGTCCGACGCCTCATAGACCAGGCCACTCATGTTTTCGCCGAAGGTTCCTGACGCATCGGCCAGCAGGACTGCTGAAGCGCCCGGCCAGGGAAGGTACGCGGGGCATGCGTTGGCGGCGCCCTTGGTCAAGTTCAGTGCGGTGGTGAAGGCCCCGGTGCCGTTCGGGCATCGGCCGTAGGTCACGCTTGAGTGTTCGAGCCACGAGAAAGAGTCAACGAGCACTCCGCCTGGCGCGTCGAGGCGGGCCGAATCGACACTTCCGAGCCCGAAGTTGAAGCTCCCAACCCCGAGAACAACCTCTTCGAGCACGAGGTACCCATTTCCAGGAATACTCGTGCCAGGCGGGAGAACGTGGGTGTTCGCTCCGTCCTTGAACAAATAGCCGCTGAGGTCCACGGGGGACGCCGCTGAGTTGTAAAACTCCACCCAGTCGCCCGGGACTCCCCCGTTGGATTCGATTTCGTTGATTTTCACCGTTGTCGCTGGAGGGATGCCAACGGAGCCGGTCCCGAGGATTCCCGGGGAGCCAACCTCATTCGCATCGTTCGCGGCCAGGAAGGCGCCGCCGGCGCTGGCCACGCTTAGCAGCGAGATCGTCGCGGAGTTCAACCCGACGGCATTGTTGAATGTAGGGAACGAAGGGCCGGCGGGTGAAGCACCGAAGATCACGTTCGCCTCCGGTACGCCGCTGCCGTTGAACAGACTGACACCATCGCCGCCGGTACTCAGGCCCACGCCCCCGCCGCTATAGCTACCGATTTGAAGGCCAGCGGGCGGATTCGCGCCAAACCACAGGTTCTTGAGGGCGAGGGAAGCTGTGGCAAGGTTCGCGGTTTCAATAAAGATCACAGACTCGCCAGGCGCGATGCTGGCTATACCGTTCAGCGCAACCGCAGAAGAGAACAAATTGGAGCTGTCGTCCATTTTCCAGCCGGTGACGTCTACCGCGCTGGCGGTTGTATTGGTGACCTCGAACCAATCAGCGGCGAGCGGGCTGTTGCCACTCGACCAGGGCGCGACTTCGGAAACGATCAGCTTGCCAAGCGTCCCGGGCGAGCCAACTTCGGATGCGCTGTTAACGGCCGCGAACGCTCCGTTGACGCCAGCGACACTCAGCTGCGAGATGGTCGCATTGGAGAGGCCGACGGCATTGTTGAACGTCGGATATGGCCCCGCTGGAGAAGCACCGAAGACGACGTTCGCCTGTAAGGTGCCGGTCGAGTCGTAGAGGTTGACAGCATCTCCGCCGGTACTCAGACCCATGCCTGAACCGGTGTAGGTGCCAATTTGGAGCCCGGCCGGAGGACTCGCCCCGAACCACAATGTTCTGAAAAACGCGGCTTTGGCTGCTGGGTCGTTTGTTTCGATGAATAACACCGACTCCCCAGGGGCGATACTCGTGATCCCGTTGAGCAAGACTCCCGAAACGAACGAATTCGAGTTGTCGTCTGCCTTCCATCCGGTGATAACCACGGCAATGGAGCTCGTGTTGGTCACTTCGAACCAATCGGCTGCGAGAGCGCTGTTGCCGCTCGACCACGGTGCGACTTCGGAAACGATGAGTGGCCCACCCGCCGCCTTTGCGGGCGTGGCAGTGCTGGCGGATAAGACCACCACGAGGAGAGTGAATATGAAAAAGCTGGAAATGAGTGGACGACGAAAGATGACCGGCAAGAGATGTTCCCCCGAGTTGTGCTGCGCGTTCCGGGTCTTCGGAGCTTGGGAAAGCCTGTTGCACGCCTGTTAGTGGGTGGTTAACGGTTGACCGGGCTTGCCTCCGGAAATGTCTCGACGGCTCCTAGTCTCGTTTTGAGCGGGCTCTTGCTGGTTGCCACTGAAGGACCCACCTGTTGACGGTCAGCCGAGGTCCGGCTTAGTTCAGAGCAACTTCGAATTGGAGACGCAGACCGAGTTCCAGGTCGGTTCCGAACGCGCACGCCGGGCTCAGGCCGCCATGCGGTTTGAGTTGCGCGAGCGATAGGGAGCGGCGGGAATGGCGGCGGCCGTGATGAAACGAGTCAGACCTCTCCCCTTCACTCCCAGCGCACCTGGTACGGCCTTGCCGCGTCATCGAACCCCTTCAGTGCATACTCACCCCGGTCGGCGTACAAGAACGATTTTCCCGAAAGCAGGTGACGCACAGGCTCGGGGATGAGTATCTCGCCGCGTTCAGCCTTCGCCGCTATGCGTGCCGCCAGGATGACTGGCGCACCAAACAGGTCGCCGTCCTCTTCGATCGGCTCGCCAGCGTTCAGCCCGACTCAAACCGAAAGTGGCTCGCAGCCGCCCTCGGTATGCGACGCGAAATCGTCTTCACTTGCACGCGCGGAGTATGCGGCATCGAAGGGGCGAACGGCTACGGTGCAGGAACTGGGAACGGCGTGGATTGGCCGCCTTCATGCGACTCACCGACCAAGCCCGGCCCTGGCGGACCCTTGGAGCGGTTTCCGTCGGTTGTTCCAGTCTGCCACAATCGCTCGCATTCGGGTCAGGCGAACAGGACTCTGGCGGACGTCAATCGCCAATCGCGATTCAGAACACCGCAATGGCCCGCCGGTGACGACTGCCCCATGTTCCCTGCACAAGCGGCTGGCGTGTTGACAGGCCGAACATGGCCGAACTAGCATCAGCGACTCGGTGCGGAAACGATTCCGCGCTTCGCAGGGTTCGAGGAAAGCTGCCAATGGAATTCAGATTCACCCTCGACGAGGAACACTTCCGCTCTACTGTCCGCGAAATGCTGCAAGCCGATCCGCCACCGCCGGTGGAAGACCCCGAGGCCGGCGACCCCGCGTTTGAGCAACGCCTCGCCGCTCAGGGCTGGCTCACGGCGGCGTGGCCGAAAGAGTTCGGCGGTCGAGGCGCAACCCAACTCGAACAGCTCATCCTGAAGGAAGAACTCGTTCGTGCTGGCGGGGTGCTTCCCGGCGCCGGTGTGAACCTCGTCGGACCCACGCTCATG